>JAHHUC010000053.1 GCA_020024215.1 Oscillospiraceae bacterium
GCTAAAGGGCAGCTTTCCCGGATTGGAAACAGAGGAAGAGCTTAAGGAACACAAAAATACTGTTTTGAAGTTTATGGAAGATTTTCTTGCAATCTGTGCAGAAGTTGATAATCAGCTTGCAGGCATATTGCTTTTTTCAAAAGATGACAGCATGCTCTGCTTTTTAGCCGTGGATTCAAATTATCGCAGATGTCATATTGGCACAAAAATGGTGTCCTATATGCTTACATTTATGGATGATAAAAAGGATGTTTCGGTTACTACATACAGGGAGAATGTACCAAAGGGTGTTTCGGCAAGAGCCTTTTATCAGCACCTGGGCTTTAAGCCCGGAAGGCTTACCGAGGAATTCGGAAGTCCGGTTCAGGAGTTTGTTTTAAAAGGTGGCAGATATTGAATTTAAAGAACAGAAAAAATCCGATTGCCTAAAGGCAGTCGGATTTTTTGTAAGAATATGAACAATAAAAATTCTAGCTTTCACCATGAAGAATGTCAGATAGCTGCTTATAGGCTTCTGAAAATCTGGAGTTGGGCTTGTTGTGGAAAAGCGCCTTTTCAAGATAGAAAACCTTTCCCTCCTTAACAGCTCTCAAGGAATTCCAAACAGCATTGTACCCATAAATTTCCTTTACCTGCTGCCGGGCGGTTTCGCTCTCTGCATGGCACTGCACCAATATGATGTCAGGGTCAGAGGCAACAACGGTTTCAAGGTTTATCTCAAGCCTTTCAGCCTTGTCCTTGTTTTCCCAAAGGTCAACAATGTTCTGTGCGCCAAGCTGTGATATCATTCCGCCTACAACAGTGTTGGAGGTGTTGGCCTGAAGGCTCTTTGAGCCGGAAAACATTGAAAATACCTTTGGCTTGGTTTCAAAATCAGATGAGGATATGATATCTGCCACATCGTCCAGGGCCTTCATAGCCACGCTTTCCCAAAGCTCATCCTGTCCGTTGAGGGCAGAAAATACCTTGAACCACTTAAGATAGTCGGAAAAGTCGTTATATTCGACAGCTATCACAGGAATGTCGGCAGCGGCGGCAGGCTCCTTTATGGTGGCATAGCCGCTCATGGCCATAGAGCAGATGATGAGATCCGGCTGTGAGGCGATTATTGATTCCACATTCCACTTTTTGCCGGAGGAGGAATCTGCCATAACCTTCATTCCCTCGTCTGCTGTGATGTCCCGGCCGATATATTCCTTGTAAAGCTCTATGGTGGAATCTCCGCCTATGGTTCCGTAAAGCTTTCCGCCGGCTTCATACCAAAGTGTTGAAAGTGAGCCGTAAAGGCTTACAGGCTTTTGAGGATTTTTGCTGATGGTTACCTCATTATTGCTGCCATCGACAAAAGTTACGGAATTTTCCTCAACCTTTACCTCATCTGCCTTCTTTAAAAAGTCAGATTTTATCTGCTCTTTGGATTTTCCAAGGGCCTCGGGGGGATTTTCCATGCCGGATTCTGAAGCCTCAGAGACATCTGAGGAAGCTTTTGGTGCAGAGACTTCAGAATTTGAGGATTCTGTGGCAGAGCCGCAGCCAAAGAGTGCAGTAAGCATGAATGCTGCACACAAAACACTTGAAATAATACGTTTCATATTGTAATTCTCTCCTTTTTATTTAATGCTTTGTGGGGTATAAAATAGGGACATGAATGTTCTGTGTCATTCTTTATGAAGGATTCTATAAAAAACACATCCCTGAGATTTTTTTCGGTGAGTATATTTTCAGGAGTGCCCTTTGCATAAAGCGAGCCATCCTTTATGATATAAAGATAATCAGAATATCTGGCGGCCAGGTTAAGGTCATGAAGCACCATCAAAATGGTTATGCCAAGCTTTTGGTTAAGCTGTTTGACCAGCTCTAAAATCTCCATCTGATAGCCTATGTCAAGATAGGTGGTAGGCTCATCCAAAATCAGAATTTCCGGCTGCTGCGCTATGGTCATGGCTATCCATGCACGCTGTCTCTCACCCCCGGAAAGTGTGCAGACCCGGCTGAGCTTGAGCTTTTCAAGCCCTGTCAGGCTTATGGAATTTTCTATCACAGACCTGTCATGAGAGGAAAGCCCCCTGCCAAGCTTTGTGTAGGGATATCTTCCATATGACACCAGAGTGTTTACATCTATATCCAAGGGAGAGGAATGTATCTGTGAGAGATAGGCTATTTTTTGAGCCAAAAGCTTTGGCTTATAGGCTTTGATCGATTTGCCGCAGAAAATAACATCTCCTGATACAGGCTTGTTTACCCTTGATATTATTTTCAAAAGGCTGGATTTCCCACAGCCGTTTTGACCTATCAGAGTGACTATTTTGCCCTTTGGCACCTCCATAGACAGGTTTTTCAAAACTATTTTTTTGTCATAGGCTATTGTTATGTTTTCAAATCCGAAATACATTTTATTGTCTAGTTCTCCTTTGTTTTCAAAAGGTAGAGGAAAAACGGCGCACCTATAAAGGAAAGTATGATGCTTACAGGAACCTCACCCGGCGGCATTATAACCCTGCCTATGGTGTCGCATACTGTCATGAGAAGCGAGCCCAGAAGAATTGAAGCAGGGAAGAGATATCTGTAATCGGAGCCTATCAGAAGTCTGGCAATGTGGGGAACAAGCAGGCCCACAAAGCTTATAAGGCCTGCGCTTGCTATGGCAGCGCCTGAAAGCAGCGAGGAAACAACTATCAGAACAAATCGGAAGCTTTCTGTTCTCAGCCCTAAGGTGGAGGCGGTTTCATCCCCCAGCATGAGTATGTTCATCTTAGAGGGAAGAAAGATGCAGAAAAAAATTCCGGCCAGAGCATAGGGCAGTATTGTCTTAAAGGTGGCCCAGGTTGTTCCGTTTAAGCCTCCCACCAAAAAGCCGGAGGCATTGCCCAGCCTTTCGGCGAATATGGTTTTGATAATGTCATTGAAGGCGCCGAAAAGGGCGGATACAGCCATGCCGGATAAAATCATCTTCACCGGGCTTACACCCTTTTGATATGCCAGAGCATATATCATCATAGTTGTCAAAAACGCACCCAGAATTGAGCCTATGGGCAGAAGATAGGAAAGATGAGGGAATGCCACAAGAAAAAGATAGCCCACAAAGCTGGCTCCGCCTGTCACACCTATTGTGGAGGGGGAGGCAAGTGTGTTTCTCATCACGCCCTGCAAAATGCAGCCGGAGAGGGAAAGGCATATTCCCACAAATGCCCCCACAAGAACGCGGGGAAATCTGAGGTTCCATATCAGCAGCCTCTCCATGCTGCTGTCATCTATAAAAATAGATTTTAAAACCTGAGAAAAGGAAAATTTAACCGTTCCTATGCCTGTGCATATGAAAATTGAGCAGAGGCTTATCACAAACAGGACTGTCAAAAGCAGCACACGGCTCCTAGTTGTTTTCATCTTTTAAAAGAAA
This sequence comes from Oscillospiraceae bacterium, assembly GCA_020024215.1. Lineage (GTDB taxonomy): Bacteria > Bacillota > Clostridia > Oscillospirales > Ruminococcaceae > Yanshouia. Next base: position 3,398 of record JAHHUC010000053.1, read on the forward strand.
ACTCCTTACAGCACTTTGGAGATTTTCAAAATCCTTTTCATCCGGATGTCCCTGTGAAAGCTTTTGAATTTCAAATCTTTCCTGAGAAAGCTTTCCCTCTCTCAGCTTTTTGCCTGTTCTTTTAAGGTCGATGCTGCCCTGACAGAGAAAATGCCCCAAAAGTATGTTATCCTTTGAGGCGAGTGCCTCTACATTCTTGCATACAGCCTCATAATGTTTGCTTTTGGTATCAGCGCCCAAGCTTCCTATCACGATCAGCCTTTTGCCCTTCATCTTTCCTATAAGCTCTATTGTGTCAGGATCGGCTGAGCCCTTGTCGCACCAATAGGACAAAACAAAGGTGTCAAACATATCTATGACCTCATCGGTTATATAGCGTATGTTGTAGGGTCCGCAGTGAGAGGGCACAACCTCTGCTGCTTTTTCTGCAAGTTTAAAACCATTTCCTGTGATGGTAGAAAAAATAATGGGTATAAGCTTCATATTATGCTCCTTCTTTCAAATAATAGGTTAACAGCTGCTAACTAACCATGTAAGTATATATCCGAAAGTTTGCTGTGTTCCACTCCAAACAGTCAGCTATTGGCTCCATATGGCTGTTTGATATGTCTATATAAAGCATTTTATCAAAGATTTGTATTGACATCAATCAAATTTTAAAGTAAACTTTTGGAAAAAGCCACAAAATAGTTAGAAATATCTAACCTGATGTGCCGCCGGCATATTTATACTTAAGTGTAAAGAGAAAGGAAAGTTAAATGGAAGATACAGGAATTTTATTGGTTAATTTTGCAAGTGCGGATAAAAATGTGAGAGCTGTGTCCACAGATAAATTGACACAGGAGGTAAAATCCGCCTTTCCCCGCTGCATTGTAAGGGAGGTCTGCTCAGGAGAAGCCGTGAGAAAAATAATCCGTGAAAAAGAGGGCATTAAGCTGCTGTCTTTGAAGGAGGGGCTTGAAGGCTTTAAAAATGCTGAGGTGAAAAGGGTTATATGCCAAAGCTCCTATCTTATGGACGGAATTGAATATGACAGATTAAAGGCTGTGGCTAAACAGTTTTCCTCTGATTTTGAGTGCATAAAAATAGGCAGAACGCTGACAGGCTTTGATTTTGGGAAAACGCTTGCCAAAGCCATGCTGGATGCAAAAATTGTGGACTCTGCCGATAAACCCATAGTTATGGCAGGCCATGGCAGCGCACACAGAGCAAACAGCATTTATAAGGAGCTTCAGGAAATATTTGCAGATATGGGATTTTCAAATGTGATAATAGCAACCATAGAAAGCACCCCCGGCATAGACTATGTGCTTTCCTGCCTTAATGAAGCCAAAAAGAAAAATGTCACGCTCATGCCATTGCTTTCGGTTGCCGGCAACCACTCTGTAAGGGATATATTCGGTGAGGAAGGCTCTTTCCTCAAAGCCCTTTTGGATGCAGGCTATGAGGTAAGCTGCGTCAAAAAAGGCCTCTGCGAATACGCAGAGATAAGAGATATCTTGATTAAATCCATAGCAGAATTGGTGGGGAATGGGTAATATATTGATTAAAAATTTACATTCTCAATATACCTGCTTAATCTGAATTTTTATTGCAGCAATAATGGAATTATTTAGAAGCTGAAAATGAGTTCGGTATATCTCCGAACTCATTTTCAAAAAGCCTGCTATTTTAATATACAGTTATTTAGAATTTTATATGTTGTTGCAGGGCAACTATTCCCAATATGCAAGCTTAGTCCCTTTTCCCTCTGCCAAAGCCTTGCGATAGCAGCGGGTTGCAACAGCCAGATCCAAAATACCTGTACCTATGGCATTAAAGTAGATTATTTCCTTATCATTTTCGCGGCCAGACCTGCTGCCATTTAAAATTTGACCTAAGGTAGCGTAAATATCATCATCTTTTATCAATCCATCTTTCCACATCAGAGCAACAGTGCTTATCATTCTGTGCTTGATGGTATCCCAGTTGTCACAGACTATTTTATCTGCCTTCTTTACACAATCATAAGTCACCTCATAATCTGCCAAATTCATAAGAAGGCAGCCCTGCGAAAGCCATTGAGCCTGAATGAATGGCTTGTTTGCTAAAGTTACACAAACAACAATATCACTTTCTTGCACTGCATATTCAGGAGTTTCAACAGCAATTACCTGAATGTTATCATACTTTTTCATTGCTTCATCGGCAAAGCGCTTGGAATTTTCCATGCTTATATCATACACATAAATTTTTTTTAGTGCCGGTCGTGCAATAAGAGCAGCTTCAAGCTGAGTGCGTCCTTGAACTCCGGCTCCGCATATTGTAAGCACAGATGAATCTTTTCTTGACAGCAGCCTCATGGCTATGGCACCGGAGGCTCCGGTGCGTTTGGCACTGACTTCAGTTCCGTCAGCTATGCATACAGGCAGCTTGGTGTCCGGATCGTTGAGTATAATAATTACACTGGCGCGCGGAAGCCCTTTTTTATAGTTCATGGGACCTGAGCCAATCCATTTGATTCCGGCCATGTTATATTCTCCGCCGATAAAGCCGGGCATGGAGTTTATTCTTCCGTATATGTTCTCATCCTCCAAGGTTTGGCCCCAACGCATGACATTTTTTCCGGGAGATAAAATATCGCCTTCTTCTGTAAGGACATATGCTCGTTCTACATCATGAATCACAGCTTTCATGTCTTTGGCACCAAGTTCGCTCATATCCCTGTTATTCAAAAATAAGATATCAACTTTTGACATTTTGTATCATCCTTTCAATTTCTGAAGTTTGTTATCAAGGGAATTCATTCAGAATCAGCATGGAAAAATATTTCTTTTTAGCCAATGGAAAATTTGATTGGGCAAGCTTCAATGCATAGTCTTTTTTGGATTTTTGTTCCATAAGAATATGCGCAAAGCGACAAGAATAGCAACAGAAACGGCGCAGGTCAATAATCCAAAAGGAATAAGCCCCATGTTTAAGATCAAAGCAGGCCACATAGATGTTATTAAGCCGCCTCCTATAAAGGGACTCATCAAGGGGCATCCCAAAGCATAGATTGAACCGGCACGGGTTTCCATTTTGGGATCTATGGTGCGAAGAAGCATATATCCAACAGCAGCTACACCGCAAAAGGCACCATAACGTATGATTCCCTGCTCAAACCAGGATTCTGAGAATATGCGGGGGCTTAAATAAAAGAACCAAAATAGCATTAAAGCAGTGACAACTGCACAGCAGAGCAATATGGGAATAATGTATTCTATCACAATGGGAATTTTAATTGATGCCATAGCTGCAACAATCAATATTTCAAGAGCCATACCCTGAATGCGCTGAAAAGTCTGCCGATCAAACATGTCCTTAAGTAAGGTGTGCCGAGCTATAATATTTATAAGGTATCCTGCAATCATAGCAAACGGAAATAAAGGCAGCTTTGTGTATCCGGTTGCAAGGCCAAAAACATACACTATAAGTCGGCCAACAAGAATTGAAATGCCTACTATTCCCAAGTGAAAAGCAAAAGGTTCAACCACATCATAGCTGATAGTGGCATAGGAGGAGGATAAGCGTTCTCCTTGGGAAAACACCTCTTTTTCTTTTTTGGCAGCAGTATTCTCAGTGATAACCTGAGTATATTTTTTTCGCACACCATAATTGATGATAATCATGCCTGTGAAAATTCCAATCAACAAGCCTATTGTTGCCATTGTTGAACCCAATGAAGCGCCATCAGGCCAACCAAGCTCATCGAATACAGCTGCCATACCTCCGGCTGTGCCATGTCCTCCTGCAAAACCGATTTCGGTAAGGCTGGCAAACAAAGGATTTATATCAGTGAGAAATAAAGCGCACAGCAGAGCCGGAACACCTACCTGCATGAATGAGCAGGAGTAAAGCCAACCAAGTCCTGCGGCAACATCACGCATCATCGTTTTATCCTTTTCTTCCTGTTTCACTCCAAGAAGCATACAGGAAAATACAATAGTGATCATATGTCCAGGAAGCGCACCAATGGAACTCATCATATCAGCCGGAATAACCTTCAAGGCATAAGGGCCAAGAGCCAGGCCAATCAAACCTGCCAGCAGAGATGCAGGTATAAACGCTTTGCGCAAAAGAGGAACCTTAAGACGAATAATAGTTGCAATTACTAGAAGAAGGCCTATGACAGAAATATAGTAGAGCATATTGCCTACTTGGGACCCTGCGATTTTTTCAACTGGTATCATATACAATTCTCCCTTCTAAACTGCCAAAATAAATTCTTATTGCACAGTCTGTGAGCAGCTATACACATAATTTCCAGAAAAATAATATAGAAGAGTTGATCACACACCGCTTGATAAGAAATAAAATCCTATTGTTTTAATGCACTGTGCAAATATTTGATTGCCGTTTCTTTATATATGGCTTCACACCCTTTGCTTGTTCAGCCTATAATTCCTGTCTCAAAATAGTGTGCAATTTGCTGAACATTCATACCATCAATGCCAAGGTTTGCTGCACATCGGCCCTCTTTCCGAAAGTTTTTTCTACAAATGCTGGATGTCAAAGTAATAACAGCGTCAATATTTGGAGTTGGGACATTGGCAATGTGCCCTAGCTCTGAGATAGGGACAAGGCTCATGGGAACATCCTCGGTAATATATCTTACATCAATGGTGGAAGGTGCTTTGATATCAGCATAGGCATTGTTGTGCTGAAGCAGCTGGTAAAGATCATCTCCTTCGGTTTCATATGACTGACGAAGCCACTGCTCAGCCGTTGAAACATGAGCACCATAGGCTTCTGCCACAGCAATGCGTTCTTTGTCCATTTCCTGTATGAGAATGGCAACAGAAGGTGTTATGCCATCCCAATAATAGCGATAGCCGCGTTTATCATTTTCTATTCGCCCTATGTTTAAAAGAACAGGAGCCGGATGCAGCAGAGCGCCTATGTTGGATAAGCTCGTCTCCAAACAGTTTTTTGCTGCCTTGAACTGTGGATAATAAGGATGAAGAACATCTAAAACCTCCTGTGTGCGATTAGATGGAAAAGCACCCAACTCAACCTCCTTTTTCACACTGTACACCTCTACTGCATTTTTCTTAACCTTTCGGCATGCATAAATCAAGGTTTGTGTTTCAGCAGTAATAATGTCTTTGGTGCATCCTTGAGCTCGAATTGTAGTTAAAAATTCCAATGCGCCTCCTGTGCGTCCCGGGTTTAAGACTATTATCTGACCATCTTTGAGAAAAGAAGCACATGCTTTGGCAATCATGCTGTGTGTAAAAGATGGTGTAACAATCATTATCAGCCTTACATCGGAAATAGCTTCACCTATATCACATGTGATTTTATTCATTCGCTGATGACTGGTATTTCCATTGATGGTGATGTCAATACCATTTGCCTCCTTCATTCCATCAAGATATTTTGGAAACAGATCGCAAATATTTACATTTAAACCACAGCTGGCAAGATATCCTGCAATAGCAGTTCCTCCATTGCCGGCACCAATTACTGCCACAGTTTTGTTCATAATATGTACCCCCCTGATATTTTTGTTTGTTTTAAGGACAGACACATTAACTGAGCGTTAAGATAGAAGCAATTGCAAATATAAAACTCGAGTTAGAAGAAAAAATATTTTCTTTTTTTATAATAACATAATATTTTTCTTTTTCAAGAGTTTGACAAAACCAAACACGAAAATCGTCCTTATGCCGAAAAAAATTGAAAATATTATATATATTAGCTAAAATATTATTGTTTATAATTGTATCTTTGCGTTATATATGATATAATAATTCTGCTAATTTATCAAAAAAGTAAGAATATTTTTTTAACGAGGTGCTTAGAATGCAGGAGCTTTTGGATCGTATTATGAAGGAACATGAATCATTGCCCGCGGCCCAGCGGCAGGTGGCAGCATATGTGGTAAATAATGCGATGCAGGTTCCTTTTCTTTCTATTACCGCTTTAGCCAGGGAGATAGGCGTAAGCGATACCACAATTATCAAGTTTTGCAATCAGCTGGGTTTTGATGGGTTTGGAGACTTTAAAAAGGTGTTTGTTGACGATGTGTATTCAAGGCTGACCATGTACAATAAAATTGCCAACAATAATACTGTAAGTGTAAAAAAAGGCACAATTTTTGATGATGTTATGTGTGAGGATATTGAAAATATTCAGGCAACACTCACAAATCCCACTAATTTGGAAAATATGGATAAATTGATAGAAATGCTTCAGAATACAGAAGAGGTGTATGCGGTGGGCGCCAGATCATCAGCTGTTCTGTCTGATTTTTTAGCCAGTACATTGCGCTATCTCGGAATAAAGGTACATACTCTTACAGGGGGAGTGGGGGATTATTTGGATCGCCTGTTTGCTGTGACACCCAAAGATGTTGTTATTGCCTTCAGCTTCCCAAGATATACAGGCTTCATTGTTGATATTTTGAAGGATTTACACCAGAGAGGAATAAAAATTGTTCTAATTACTGACACAGGTCTTTCTCCTGCCTATCCATATGCTGATTTGGTATTTCAGTGCTCTGTTTCTACAAATGGTTACCTACCGACCTATTGCAGCTGTCTTTCTTTGATCGGGGTGATCTGCCGCAATGCCAGTACAGCACTTAAACATAAAGCCGCACAGCATGTAAGGGATTTGGAAAGCAAGCTGTTGGAACATGGCGTACTCCATTGACACTGCATATATCCGATTTTTGCTGTCTTTATGGATGCTTTTTATATTTTGCCATCAGGTTATGTAATACGGAGGTTTAAAAGTGGGCAACAAAGAGAACTGTCTTATATGCAAGGCGAGGCTGGAATATCTTAAAGAGCCAAAGGAAATGGAATGTGTTTACTGTCACAAAATATTTAAAAGTCAGGCAAGGTGTGAAAACGGGCATTTCATATGCGATGAATGTCACAGCAAGGACGGGGATGCTCTGGCTGTGCAGCTGTGTCTTGAAACAGATGAAAAGGACCCATATATAATAGCTCAGAAGCTTTTCAGGGATGAGAGGATACACATGCATGGTCCGGAGCATCATGTTTTGGTACCCTCTGTTCTGACGGCGGCATATTTTAACAAGATAGGCAAGGAAGAGCTTAAGGAAAAATATCTTATGCTTTGCAAGGAAAGGGGAGAAAAGGTCCCCGGAGGCTTCTGCGGATATGCCGGCTGCTGCGGTGCAGGTGTGGGTGTGGGCATCTTTTTTTCAGTGATACAAAATACCTCGCCTTTAAACAGCGAAAGCTGGGGAATGGTCAATTCAGCCACCGGCAGAGCGCTTATGAACATAGGGAAATATGACGGACCGCGCTGCTGCAAAAGAAACACCTTCCTTGCATTTGACACAGCTGATGAAATATTGAAGGAACAGCTTGGAATAAGCCTTGTATCAAAAAAATATTACTGCGGATGGTTCAATAAAAATGAGGAATGTCTTAAAGAGGTCTGTCAATATCATCCAAAAAACAGGCTTTAGTGTGATAATCAGGCTTTTTTGATAGGTAAAATTTTCTTTATGGGAAGAAAAATGCAGAAATTTCTGTTAATTTGTCATATTTGTTTGAATTTCCGCTTTGAATATATTATAATATTACCACCCTAATTAAAATAAGAGGAAGATTCAATGACCGATTTATCCGTTCTTATAGAGAATTTTTTTGTACACAAGGATTTTCTGCCATCAGATTCAGCAATGCCGGGCACAATAGGCACACCGCTTTTGCTTGCGTTTGAAGCTGTGCTGATATTTGCGGTGGTGTGCTCAGCTTTTTACATATCAAGAAGAAAATCCAAGGTCAGATCAACATTGTTTTCTGTGTGGGCTGTTTTCTGCATTTGGGAAGTGGTTATCATACTTTGGGATGTTTTTTCCAGCCTTGATAAAAGCTTTGATTTTAAATATAACCTGTCCCTTTATCCGTGCAGCATATATCTTTATGCCATGCCGTTTATATTTTGGGGCAAAAACAGAGTTAAAAGGGCAGCCTGCGGCTATATGGCAACTCTTGGCTTTTTAGGCGCATCGGCAGCTCTTATATATCCTGTGAGATTGCAGGATTATTCCTGCATATCGTTTGTTGGCTTTCACACGCTTTTTTATCATGGAGCCATGCTTTTTACATTTCTTGTAATAATGCTTTCCCACATTCACAGCTATAAGGGCGTTTGTCATTGGCGTGATCTTTTTTCTGCATCCATGCCTGCGCTTTTGCTGTCCATACCTGCAAACATAATAAACTATTCCCCAATCAATTCGGATTATATGTATTTTACCGGGCAGTTTTCGCTTATTTATCAAAGATTTCCCAATATTCCCAGATTGGAGTTTACTCTGCTTGTGTACGCCCTTTATGTAATTGTTCCGGCTCTTTTTTATCTGCCGTCATATCTGTGCCATCTGGCAGCGGAATTTAAAATGCGAAGCAGTGAGGATGAGCTTTTGGCAGAAATATAGCATATCCTAAAAATTTGAAAATTTTAAAGCCCTGTTCAGTCGAACAGGGCTTTTTTGCAAAAGGTAGGGCTTAGGCTCAATCAGCTTTTGCTCTTACCTTCATCAGGTTTACATAATTAAGCCGTTGCGAAAGCGGCTTATATTGTCACTTTATACAGTATTTGGTGAAAATAGATATTTTTGTTGACAAAGCTATGTTAAAAAATTATAATACATAATTAAATATTGCTTTAAAATGCTAAAGCGGTTTTATGCTCTTTGGCAGAATTTTTAAAAAGGAGGTCTACTTGTGAAAAAACATTCGTACACAGACATTTTTGTCATTGGCTTTGCTTTATTTTCCATGTTCTTCGGTGCAGGGAACGTGGTGTTTCCGCCGTTTTTGGGAATGAGTGCGGGAAAGGATTGGGTTGTGGGACTGGTCTGCTATTATATAGCTGACATAGGTCTGGCTCTTTTGGCAATGCTGTCCATGTTTAAAAAGGGAGGGGTTCATTCCATACTTTCCCCAGCAGGAAGGCTTCCATCCACCATTTTGATGTGCTCCACCGTTCTTTGCATAGGCCCCATGCTGGCAATTCCCAGAACTGCTGCCATGACATTTGAAACCTCAATAGAGCCGCTTTTTCCGTCGGTCAAGGGTGTTGTCTTTTCCATAGTATTCTTTCTGCTGGTTTTCCTGTGCTCTGTAAAGGAAAGCGCGGTGGTAGATATTGTGGGAAAAATTATGACTCCTTTGCTGCTGATAGGTCTGCTGGTGCTGATATTTAAAGGTGCTGCTGCTCCCTTGGGAGAAATAAATCAGATACCCCATGCAGAAAATGTGGCAGGAGACGGAATAAAGGCGGGCTATCAGACAATGGATGTGCTTGCCACACTGGTATTCGGCGGTCTTATTTTAAAGTCAGCCCATGAAAAGGGCTACACAGATGAAAAAGAAAAAAGCTCCATAGCAATAAAGGCAGGACTTGTTGCAGGGCTTATACTTCTCATAATTTACACAGGTCTTACACATTTAGGAGCCACTGTTTCCTCTAAATATGATCTTTCCATAGGCAGAAGCTCACTTATGCTTGCCATTGTGGAGGGACTTATGGGGCAGAGGGGAACCGTCCTCTATGCGCTGGTGGTGGCGCTTGCCTGCATAACAACAGCCATCGGACTTGTAAGCTCCTGCTCTGAATATTTTGCCAATCTTTTAAAAGGCAGGCTCTCTTATAAATCTTTGGTGCTGCTCATCTGTCTTTTTTCTGCAATAGTTTCCAACGTGGGCTTAGATATGCTGATATCCATTGCCGCACCTGTTTTAGACGTGGTCTATCCGCCTATTTTGGTGCTTATTGCACTTTCCTTTTTGCCAAATCAGAAGAGGGGAGTTTATTTTGCAGCCACGCTTTGCGCTGTCATTATGAGCAGTATCACAGCAATTTCCGTATACGGAAATATTCCGATGCCGTTTTTAAAGCTGCTGCCCTTTGACCATTTGGGCTTTAACTGGCTTATACCCTCAGCCATTGCCGCAATTGCAGGTTATTTTTTAAGCTTTAAGCAAGAAAAGGCGGCTTTTGATAAATTCTGATAATTTAAAGGCCTTTAAAAATTCTCCTTATGCATAAGGAGAATTTTTTTTGCTTTTTGCTGAGCTTTCTTTTTATTTTACTACTTGACAATGTTAGGTAGTAGGTATAATATAATAGCATCGGGGGGGATTGTATGAATGCCCAATTTAAAAAGGGAGTGCTGGAGCTTATAGTGCTGGTTTCAGTGCGGAAAAAGGATATGTACGGATATGAATTGGTGGAGGAGGTTTCCAAGGTCATAGATGTAAATGAGGGGACAATATATCCGCTTTTGAAAAGGCTCACCAACGAGCATTATTTTGAAACCTACCTTAAAGAATCAAATGAGGGGCCTCCCAGAAAATATTATCACATCACAGCATCAGGAATAATGTATTCTGAGAAGCTGGAAAGGGATTGGACAGAGTTTTATAAAAAGGTAGAGGATTTTTTACTTAACAGGGGTGATGTGCAATGAAAAGAGAAGAGTTTTTCAATGCTTTGAACGGACGTCTTGAAATGATTGAGAAAAAGGAGCTGGAGGACATTCTGGAGGAATACCGACAGCATATAGATTTGAAAATGCAATCGGGTGTCAGTGAGGAAGAGGCCATCAAAGACTTTGGAGATGTAAATACCCTTGCTGACGAAATTTTAGAAAGCTATCACATAAGGCTGGATTATGATAAAGGCAGCAAGAAAATAGGAAAGCAAAGCTATTTTAAAATTGCAAAGCAGCAGATGGGAAAATTCTATGTTTCTTTTTTGGGTGCTTTGTCAAATGCCTGTGCGAGTGTAAAAGGATTTTTTAAATCAATTTCCGCTTGGCTTTCCAACTTTAAAAATAAAGTTGAGACAAAGGCAAAAAACAGTCAGGAGATAAATTCTGACAGGGAAGAAAATGCAGGGAAAAAAGAGGAAGGGCGCAATAAAGTAAAGTCTCTTCAGGCAGAAACCAAGTGTATATATAAGGGAACAGGAAGAAGGATAAGTGCATTGATTATAGATTTAAAGAGATTTTTCCTCTATCTGACAAGACTTTTTGCAAACATATTCATAGTTTGCACAGGAACCTTTGTGGGTGTTTTTTCGGCAATAGCCCTGTTTTGCTTTGGCTTTTTGACAATTATGCTTGCAGAAGGCTATCCTGTGTGGGGAATAAGCATAGCTGCTTTAGGAGGCTCCTTGTCTCTTTTAAGCCTTACAGCTCTTATTTTTTCATTCATGCAGACAGATAAGGAAAAGAAAAAGACGGCAGAGCGTGAAAAAAATGAAAATTCAGAGCATTTCATCCCACAGCAGCAGGAAAATGTTGAGGAGGCAAAGAAAGATGAAAACTAAAAGAAAAATACTTGTTGTCATATTGGCTGTGGGAATTTTTATAAGCGGTGCAGGAGCTGCTGCGGCATTTTTGGATTTTTCATCCTTTAAATACAACGAACAGGTTGTTATAGGGGCTGAAAATTTAAAGGATGCTATACTTTACTATGA
>JAHHUC010000054.1 GCA_020024215.1 Oscillospiraceae bacterium
TGCCAGAAGCTATAAGACACTTGCAAATGAAGCAGCTGCAATTGATGGGTTTACTTTTATCTGGTTTACTGACGGAAAAGGTTGGACAGATGCTCGCCATAATCTTGAAGAAACCTTTGATGTTATGGAACACATTTACAACATTAAGGATATAGAGGATGGAATTATAGACACAATAATGAAATGAGGAAGAATATGCAAATCAGTTCAAATATTTCAAAAGAGGAAATAAAAAAATTACAGAAAAATCTTTATGAATATTTTAAAACAGGGTATGCGTTTGAAGATTTTTTAAAAGAATATCTTCTTAAAATGGGTCTTGATGAAGTAGAGGTCACAAGGCGTTCAAGAGACGGCGGCATTGATTTAACTGCTATTAGAAAAGGCGTTGGAGATTTTAGTGAAATTGATATTACACACTATTATATACAGGCGAAAAGATACGCTTTAAAAAATAAAATCAATGTGAGGTTTGTCAGAGAATTAAAAGGAACCATACCTTTTGGCTATAAAGGAATGTTTATTACAACATCAAATTTTACAAAAGATGCCGTAAAAGAAGCTTCAAACGATCCATCTAAACCAGTGGTCTTGATAAATGGGGCAGCTTTGGTTACAAGCTTAATTGACAATCAAATCGGTTTTGTTTTCAAGCCTATTTTCAGCAGTAAGCAAATGGATCTTTTTGTTAATAAAGGCAGCTCTGACACATCAATACATATAAATGTAAAAAATGATATTGTTGACGATTATATAGAAAAAACAATTACGGCTAATGATATACGAGCAAGAATCATCTCCATACCGTCTACCGTGATGAAACAGTTTGATATTGAATTAAAAAGTGTTGATGTAGTTGTTAATGACAAGGACAAATACCTTTTTAACATAAATAAAGGCAGAAATTATTTTAGCTGTGTAACTGCACTTTTAAGAGATTATAATATGCTTTCTGATGAGGGTGTTGTAACTCCCAAGCAAAGCAAGTGGAAATATGACGCCGAGAATAAAACAGTCAAAATATACATTGAGGAATAGTAATGAATAAACAGAAAATAACAAAATGGGAGCCCGAAAATTTTGAGCTTGAAATGACTGCACATTGGTCATTCCCCAAGTGAGCATCTGCCGAAGACATGCCTATATGTTGATATTTCTCTAAGAAAACGCTTTGTTTTTTTGCAAAAGGCTTAAGCATGAAAATATAAAAGCCACATCAGATACTTTCAAAAATTATATCTTGATATTAAAAGGCGATAAGCAGGCAAAGAGTGTCATTTTCAGACAGCACTCTTTGCCTGCTTATTTATTAGGAAATTGCTCGGCAAACTGTTTTTCCCACAAAGACAGAAGCACAAATTGCACACACCGGGCATTGGTCAAAATCTTATCCGAAGCATATATAAAAGCAGCAATAAAATCACAGCAGGGCTATACAGGAAAAAAGACAGGAAATAAAGAAAGCCTAAGTCTGCTTCATAAATATCTTGACAAGCAGCATGTGCCTTGGTAATATGAAGTAAACTTCTTATGAAGCTAACTTCATATCAAAAGGAGCATATGATGAAAACTAAAGTCAAAGAATTGAGAACAAAGGCAAAAATGACACAGCAGCAGCTGGCTGACTTGGTTTATGTTTCTTCACGCACCATCATTTCCATTGAGAAAGAGCAATATAATCCATCCCTCATGCTTGCATACAGGATGGCACAGATATTCGGTGTGACGGTGGAGGACTTATGCTGCCTGCAGGAAAACAAGGAATTGGAGGATTTAAAATATGAAAATCTATAACAAAAAATCCTTTGCAGAGGGAATTTTCATTTTAGCACTGGGCACTTTGCTTTTAATAGCAGATTTTACCAATGATTCTTTTGAAATAAAGGGTGCTGTTTTGATTTTGGCGCTTTATTTTATGGGCAGCGGGCTTATTATACGCAGTCTTTCTTTCAAGCTTGCCAAAGCGGATCGGCTGGAGCAGTTAGATGAAAGAAATCAGCTTGTTGAATTAAAATCCAAAAGCAAGGCCTTTAAGCTTACTCAAATCATTTCCTTTGTGCTGATGCCGGTAATGTTTGTTATGGGAAAGCTGTCCGGAAATGAGGGCTTTATTTGCACAGGGGTCGGAATTGGCCTTGTGTTTTCAATATCCATGTTTGCAGAAATATTCTCCTTTTTCTGCTGTGATGCTAAAAATTAAAAATCCAGGGCAGAAAAGCTCATCACATCTCATTTGAATTTTTGTTACCGCACTATGAAAAACATGATTTTTAATAGTTTTAAAAGCATTATAATTTTTTTAATTGTCTGTCCTGCAAGGGCACTGTTTTGTTTGGCATAAAATACAGAAAATTGTATTATATTCAATTTATTTGTCAATTATTGCAAATTATTATAAATAATTGCATAAAATATTTAATGACTTCATACAATTAAGTTAAATTTATATTGACATAATATGAATCGTAGTATATTATATGCGACAAACGCCCTGTCATAACGCCAGTTTTTTATATATATTATGTATAGTTCTGGCAGAAACACAATATCCTTGCAACACAAATCCCTTTGATGCTGTAACACAGCCTTCGTTTCATGACAGGAATCTGCTAAGGAGAAATGAGTATGAACAGAGCAAAATTAGTGAAAACATTTGAAAAAATGTGCAAAAAGCCTATTTATAGGTTTCTGCTTTACATTTTCGGCATTTTCACTCTGATCCCTGCCTATCTTTGCCATAGGAAATCAAAATCCAATGACAGATATTCTGCGATCAGACAGCAGGTATTGGAGGAATTTAAAACCCGGAAGGTGCAGGACGCTCTTTTTGAAGAAGCGCTCAGCCAAATCAAGAAAAAGAATTCCTACTTTAAAAAGGATATATCCGATGACGAGCTAAAGAAGCAGGCAAATAAAATTTGCGAGAAAAACTTTCAGCTCATGTTGAACGATGAGACGCAAAAGAGGGCAGAGCAGGAGAACATCAGCTCTGTTACCTTCTTTATGACATTGAGCCGTATGCTGGAAAACAAAGCCTTTTTCCTGCTTTCGGTTTTGCTCTCATTCCCAATGTATCTTCTGATTCTGATTTATGAGAATCCTTATGCAAAATACATTGTCGAAAGACTGTTTATGATGGTCTTTGTCCTGTTCGGAGTGACATGGCTTGTGTTTACCATCCTTTACATTTCGCCTATGGATCCTGCCATGAACATTTTAGGACAGGAAGCAACACAGGAGCAAATAGCAAATTTCCGCATGATACACGGTTTGGATGAGCCTTATATCGTACAGCTTTTCCACACCTTCAAGAAGCTTATCACATTTGATTTGGGCACATCATATCTGGGAAATGAAATGGTTTCCGCAACACTTTCTTCAAAGTTCCCTGTTACACTTCAGGTGGCATTCTGGTCGGTTCTTGTTTCTGTTTCCATCGCAATTCCGGCAGGAATCATCTCGGCCATGAAGCCCTACTCCTCCTTTGACTACATTTTCATGTTTATTGCATTGATCGGTCTGTCAATTCCAAACTTCTGGCTCGGTCTTATTTTGATTTTGGAATTTTCCATCAAAGCGCAGTGGCTTCCGGCTACCTATCAGGTCGGAAATTGGCTGACAATGATTATGCCGGCAATCGTGCTTGGCACAGGCATGTCCGCATCGGTTGCGCGAATGACACGCTCATCTATGCTGGAGGTTAAAAACTCAGATTACATCCTCACTGCACGGGCAAAGGGACTTGCAGAGAGAAAGGTTGTTCTTAAGCACATTTTGGGAAATGCAATGATTCCGATAATCACAGTAATAGGCATGCAGTTTGGAGGCATGCTGGGCGGCTCCGCAGTAACAGAAAAGACCTTCAATATAAATGGTATAGGCTCCTTCATTGTAGAAAGGCAGTTTATCCCGGATGTTCCGGTTGTTTTAGCGGGTGTTGTTTATGTAGCAGTTATCATCAGTATTGCTAATCTGGTTGTTGATATCATGTACGCCTTCATTGATCCGCGAATCAAATCCAAGATGAAAAATTACTAAAAGAGGGAGATCGTATTATGGCTAGCCAGCAGCATGACAAGGACTTTTACATAAAAAAAGTAAATTCAAGAAAACTGGGCGGTTCGATAGAGTTCACAACTATTCGTCTTGCAAAGCAGGTCAATTTTGTTGTGTCCATCCTGTTTCTTCTGAATTGCTACGATCTGTTTGAGAAAAAATTCAGCCTGCTTTCAGCGATTGGATTCTGCGTTATGTTTGCAGAATATCTCGTTACAGCCTTTGTTTCTTCAAAGATTGTCAAGGATGTCACAGGAGAGGACAACAGCCTGTCCTCATCCACACGAAAGCTGGGATATCTGCTGATTCCGTTTATGTTCTTAGGCAATATCCTGATGACTATAAGCGGCTTTATGATTGTAAAAAAAGGAAAAACCATTGAATATCAGCTTTCAATCTATTCCTTTATCTCCACCTTCAGCATAATTGCTGTATCCTGCATCAATCTTTTCAAGCCCTATGTTTCGGACACCTTTTTCCTTGGAATGGGGCTTTATGGGGCATACACGCTGATAAATCTTGCCACAATTGTTATGGCAGGCAAATATACATCAGCCAAAAAGCCGGACAAAAAATTCCTCGCCTTTGCCGTGCTTGGAATTTTGGGAATCGCGCTGGGCAATCTGTTCTCCTTCCTTATGGGAATTATAGCTATAAGGAAATATACAAATAAAAATGAAGATATCAACATTGAATGGATTGATGTTGTAAAGAGACTTTTCAAAAATTATATGTCTGTAATCGGTATGCTGGTGGTTACATTCCTGATTTCGGTATCCATCGCAAGCACACTGACCTTTGATTATTCAATTGCAATTGATAATAACTACTCTGCACTTCTTCTTCCGCCATGTCTTGAATATCCCTTCGGTACAGACGAGTTCGGCAGATGTGTCTTTACACGAATTGTATTCGGCGCAAGGATATCCCTGCTGGTAGGTCTGGTGGCAACCATAATTCCTATTATAATAGGAGGCTTGCTGGGGGCTGTGGCAGGCTATTACGGCGGCAAAAAGGACAACGTAATCATGAGAGTGCTGGATGTGCTTTATGCAGTTCCGGGCATCCTTCTTGCAATCGCCATCATAGCTGCGTTTGGAGCAAATACACTCAACCTTATCATCGCACTCTCTATCGGAAACATTCCTTCCTATGCAAGGACAGTCCGAGCCACGGTAATGGGCATCTCAGGACAGGAATTTGTAGAGGCAGCAAAGGCCTGCGGAGCAAAGAACGGCACCATCATATTAAAGCATATTATTCCAAACTCCTTAGCTCCTGTAATTGTACGGGCTACTATGGGTATTGGCGGTGCGGTGCTCTCTACAAGCTCCCTCTCCTTTTTGGGAATAGGCGTAGAGCCGCACATACCGGAATGGGGAAACATACTCAAGGCAGGCTCAGCCTATCTTGAAACCAACCCCTACATAGCAATATTCCCCGGTCTTGCAATCATCACAATCGTTTTGGCATTCAACTATTTCGGAGACGGTCTGAGAGATTCTCTTGATCCAAAACTTAAATAGCATGACGGAGGCACAATATGGAAAATAGAGAAAAAATTATTGAAGTTAAGAATCTTCATGTGCATTATGTAACAGATGATGCAACTTCAAAAGCTGTAAACGGAATTGATTTCAGTGTTTATCAGGGCGAAAGCCTTGGCCTTGTAGGAGAAACAGGTGCCGGTAAAACAACAACGGCACTCTCCATCATGCAGCTTATCCCCGATCCGCCGGGAATAATCGTGGATGGCGAAATCATATTCGAGGATAAAAATATCATCTACAACACAGATAAAGAGAATCAGGCTATGCGCGGAAATGGTATAGCCATGATATTCCAAGATCCCATGACGGCCCTTAACCCCATTATGACAATAGGAGATCAGCTTTCTGAAATTGTGACAACACACAATAAGCTCAGCAAGTCTGAGGCAAGAAAAAGGGTTGTGGAGCTTCTTAAAATGGTAGGTGTAAAGGAGGATCGCTACAACGATTATCCCCACCAGTTTTCAGGAGGACAAAAGCAGCGTGTCGTTATTGCAATGAGCCTGCTTTGCAGCCCGAAGCTGCTTATCGCCGACGAACCGACAACCGCTTTAGATGTTACCATTCAGGCTCAGGTTCTTGATATTATCAGAGAGCTGAGAGAAAAGCTCAATATGTCCATGATACTCATCACCCACGATTTGGGAGTTGTTGCAGAAACCTGCGAGAGAGTGGCAATTATGTACGCAGGACAGATTGTGGAGCAGGGCACGGTTAAGGACGTTTATCTTTATCCCAAGCACCCATATACAAGGGGACTTTTTGACAGTATTCCCAAGCTTGATTCTGACAGCGAGGAGCTGATACCCATTGACGGAACCATCTCCAATGCTTCCGACCTTCCTACCGGGTGCTATTTCCACCCGCGCTGTAAATACTGCCGGGATATCTGCAAACAAAAACAACCGGAACAAAGAGGAGAGGACCATAAGTTCATGTGTCATTTTGATTTGTTCTCTGGGGAGGGAAAATAATGGATCAGCTTAACAACAATGTTTTGATTGAAACAAAAAGATTAAAGAAATATTTTCCGACTCCAAATGGATTCCTTCATGCCGTAGATGATGTAAACATAACCATCAACAAGGGAGAAACACTCGGCATCGTAGGTGAATCCGGGTGTGGAAAAAGCACATTGGGCAGGGTTATTTTAAGACTTCACGATGCAACAAGCGGTGATGTTTTTTATGATGGGCTCAACATCAATGAATTTTCTGAAAATGAGATGCGCCTGATGAGGCAGAATATGCAGATCATCTTTCAGGACCCCTATGCCTCTTTAAACCCCAGAATGACAGTGGCTGAGATAATTGAGGAGCCATTGAGGCTTCACAAAATATACAAAACCAAGGCTGAAACACGGGCAAGAGTTGAAGAGCTGATGGAGCTTGTAGGCCTTCCTATGCGCTCATACAACGCATATCCCCATGAATTTGACGGCGGAAGGCGCCAGAGGGTTGTAATCGCAAGGGCGTTGGCTATAAATCCTCAGTTTATCGTGTGTGACGAGCCGGTATCGGCACTGGATGTATCAGTTCAGGCACAGATAATCAATCTTCTTATGAATCTGCAAAAGCAGATGGATCTCACATATATGTTTATTTCCCATGACCTTTCTGTGGTCAAGCATATCTCCAACAATATCGGAGTTATGTATTTAGGTCAGCTTATTGAGAAATCCACAAAGCAGGAAATTTTCAACAGACCGCTGCACCCATATACAATTGCGCTCCTATCTGCCATACCATCTATAAATGTGATGGAAAAAAGCAAGAAAATCATTCTAAAGGGTGAAATCACATCGCCCATAAATCCCAAGCCGGGTTGCAGATTTGCTGCCAGATGTCCTTTTGCCACCGATGAATGTATCAGCAGAAGCCCTGTATTCAGGGAGGTTCTGCCCGGTCATTTTGTGGCATGCCACCGCTGCGAGGAAATCCTCAGCAAAACACTGCAATATGATATATAATATATTCACTATAATATATTAAATAAAATAAGGAGTAAAAAGAATGAAAAAATTCATCTCATTTGCGCTTGCCGCAGCACTTATGACATCTGTGCTGTCCGGATGTGCAAAAACCAAAAGCCAGGTGGAGGGCAATGGTTCTAATGGTGCAGCCTCCTCCAAAAATCAGGCAGCTTCCCAGACAAACAAGCCGGAGGATATCCGCCTGCTGGCACAGTCCTCCAACGAAAAGGACATGAATATCATGCGTGACCAGCTTACAAAGGCAGGCTTCAACGTGATAATCAACATGCAGCCGGATTATTCTTCTTTCAAAACAGCCGTAGAATCCGGACAGTATGACCTTGCCCTTTCCGGCTGGACAACTGTAACAGGCAACCCGGACTATGCTGTACGCTCCATTTACCACTCCTTGGGAAGCTATAACAACTCCCCTATCAAGGACGAAAAGGTTGACGAATTGATTGATAAGGCAGCCGGAGAAACCCCTGCACAGTATGAGAAAACATACACAGATCTTGAAAACTATATGATCACAGAAAATGCGTACCTTGTTCCAATCTATTCAAGCCCCCGTATCCACGGAGTAAACAACAAGGTTGTTGATCCTGCAACAGTTAAAAACGCAAAGTCAAGGTCCTTCCCATGGGAGCAGATCTCCTATGTGGATGCAAGCCTCAATGCAACAAGACCGCTCATCATGACTCAGACAGGAAATGTCCTTACCTCCCTTGACCCAATTCAGGCTAATGACGGTTCTGTAAACGCATTGTCAACCAATATGCACATCCGCCTTGTAAACCTCACATCTGAGGATGACATCACAGCAGAGGGTTCACTTTCCTACAACTATGCCATCGGCGAGGGAAATGACAACTTCTATTTTATCCTCAAGGACAATGCATATTTTTCAAAGGTTGAAAACGGAAAGGCTGTCAACACAGGTGTGAGAGTTGGCGCAGATGATGTTGTATTCACATTTGAAAGAGCGATGGACAAGGACTCTGTTCCTGACCACAGAACCTATTCCCTCTACGAATCCATCACAAAGGTGGAGGTAGTAAACGATGTAAATGTGCTCAACGAGACAAAGGATTCTGATACAGGCAAGCCGATTATCGAAATCCTTTCCAAGGGACTTCCCGGCGAGGTTAAGGAGCTTGTTGAGGATAAAACATTGGTAAACAATGCAGAGGGAAAATATCAGGTTGTAAAAATTTCCACCAAAAGGCCCTTCCCTCAGGTGCTCAACTATCTGGCTCACCAGTCTGCCGGAATTGTTTCAAAGGAGCAGATAAGCAAAATCAATGCAAACTTCAATAAGGCTACATTTGATCCTACCAAGGATGTTGCATACGGAAACTTCTCCGTTCTCAAGGGCGGCAAAAATGACCTTTGGTTCAGCGGCCCCTATGCCTTGATCTCTGTGGATGATTACAATGTAAAGTTCCAGAAGAACCCCGGCTACCTCACAGGATCTGAGTTTGAGCCCAAGATCGAGCATATCACCTATAAATTCATCAAGGACAGCACCGGTGCTGTTTCTGCCTTCAGAAGCGGTGAAATTGATGTGCTTCCGTTTGTTGATGAAACAGGTGTAGAGGTGCTCTCCAGCAACAGCAATTTCACAGTTGAAACAAGAACCTCCAATGGCGTTGCATATGCAGAGTTCAACATGAGAGAAGGAAGCAAATTTACAGATAAGGACCTGCGTCTGGCTGTTCTTTATGCAATCAACCAGAATGACTATATCGCAGTTCACAAGAATTTAAAGAGCCCATGCTACTCCACCATTTCCACACTGATTGATACAGGAAATGTACACAAGCAGGATTTGGCAAAATCGGCAGAGCATCTGGCAGCATATCAGGCAAAGAGCAAGTAATTTCCGGCTTGATATCACCCATTGAGAAAGGATTGGATTTTATCCAATCCTTCCTCTTCAAACAGCATCAAAAGCCTCTTGGAAGATTTCAATTTATCAAAGGGAGTGTGCCTATTGTATTCAGTGGAGGAAAGCAAAAAAATCTGGGATGAAAATGCAGAATTTTGGGACATGTATATGTCTGATGATTCCAATGATTTTCACAGAAATACAGTTCGTCCTAAGGTTACAGAGCTGCTCAATATACAAAAGGATGATTATATTTTGGATATTGCCTGCGGAAACGGCAATTATTCAGCTTTTTTGGCACAACATAATATCCCCGTTCTCGCCTTTGATTACAGTGATAAAATGATAGAATTGGCAAGAAAAAGGCGGGAAAAATATAAGTCTTTAGTCGAATTTACGGTTGCAGATGCCACTGATGCAGAAAGCTTGAAAAGATTAAGAAGAAAAAGGCCTTTTACAAAGGCTGTCAGCTGTATGGCACTTATGGATATTGCGGATCTGTCTGTATTGTTCAATTCCGTTTATAATCTTTTGGATAAAAACGGAATTTTTGTTTTTGCCACACAGCACCCTTGTTTCGTCACAGGAACAGAGAGATATATGACACCTTACGGCTATTATGAAGTTGCCATAGAGAATCAGCCAAAGAAACAGTGCTGCTATCATAGATCCATGCAGGACTTGTTTGCATACTGCTTTAATGCAGGTTTTTCCGTAAACGGATTTTATGAAGTGTGCTTCGGTAAGGATAAAGAAATTCCGGAAATTATTATTGTAAGAGCCAAAAAATCAGAATAATAAAGTCTTTTTAATGGCTTTCTAAAGCAAAGAAAATCCTAAAAGCCACTGTAATGAGACAATATGAGCTATTTATATAAAGGAAAACTCACACCGCCTTAAAGGCGCTGTGAGTTTTTTGATATTATAAATCCTTCTGACGCTTAAATTCCACAAGGTCAAGTGCAAAAGGGCTGTATTAAAAAATTTTGCCGTATAGGGTTTACATGGCTTATAGACCACCATTGCGCTTTATCTTGCAATATATCCGTCTGCAAATGAATAGATCGTATTTATTACACTTTCTTCCTTGGTGATGTCTTTCCCATCTTCTTTTGCTGAGCAAATCACGTTCCATAAAGCACTTATGCAAACCATGTTTATAAACAGCTCGTTGGATATTTCCCTGTTGCAAATAAGCTGCTCCAATGCAATTGCCAGCATATGGTATATGGTGATTTGAGGCATGCTGTATTGGTGCATTTCATTGTCAAAGCTGATGTTCAAGGTCTCTGTGGGCTTCAATGAGGGGAATTGCCATCCGGCGCACAATTCCGGCAGAAAGGAGAATATCTCTGTTGCAAGATGGGGGTCCTCAAGACGTCTGACCAATTCCTCTTCACAGCGGTCATATCCATCTTCTTCAGGCAGCAGCTCTTCAAAAACTGACAGCGCAGTTCTCACCTTTTCTGTGATTTGCTCCTGTGTGTAGGGATATGGATTGCAGGTTTCATCATCCTGCATAAAAATAAAGAACTGTTTTTGTGTGTGAACTCCCGACACGTTTAAATTTTTAACTATGTCCGACACCTGCTCACTGAGCTTTTCGATTTTTATGTCATTTACACGACATTCTCCGGTTATTTCATGGTTGACAGAAGCCCCATAAATTTTAATATAGGCAATTTTTCCGTCTCCCAAATAATCGGACAGCTGGGTTTTGAGCATATCCCAATAATCCGGCAGGTCAGCTTCTTTTTTGCTATCATTGCTCATAACAACTGCGTTGCTTTTATAAACCTTCCACCCATGCTTTTTCCCCTGAAAATCTGTTTTTACATAATCACCTTTTGCCTTATTAAGCATGGCAAATACACCGCTTAGCAAGCCCAGGGAAAAATTACCCAGCGCCAAGCCTATCGCCTGCTGTGTATCAGGGCCTAATGATGTGCAGCACTCATAAAGCTTTCTGTCCCATTGTGGACATTCCAGAGTAAAGTATAATACTGCCATATGCTCTTCCAGCTGTTTTGGCTCAATATATATTTTAAGATCATAAGCAGGTATGTACACCGAATCATCCTTTTCCAGAACTGCCATCTCCGATTTAAGCAAATCGCAAAGGCTTTCTGCTATGCTGTGCAGATTTATTTCTTCCTTTGGAACAGGTGATGCTTCTTCTGCTTTCTTTTTCTTGAAGTTGTTCAAAAACATAACATAATTCCTCTCTTTTTGAATATATATGACCAATTTCTCAAGCTAATTATAACATATGCCATATGCTTTTTCCATATTTTATTTGCCTGTCTATTTGTTTTAAGAGCAGTGTACATAAAATATTTTAAGCACCAGATGTGCAATAGCTTTAGCTTTTTAATGATGAAATGAGCCTGTTTGACATCGAGCAGTCTGGTTTAGTCCTCCTGCTGATATCAATATTTGCATCTTTTCAATAAAATTACATACTTATTTCTTCAGGCAGTTTTTTACACTATTCCTCATCCCTTCATGCGGTGCAAGCGGTGTGCTTACAGCATTTTTTCTTCAGCAAAGTTGAATGAACACTGAAAAGTAAGTATAATAAAGGGGATGAGATATTTTCCGGGAGGTGATTTGATGCTGAAAATTGCAATATGTGACGATGAAAAAGCCTTTTGCGATATTTTACATGAAAAGCTTACGGCCGAAGCAGAGCGTTTGGAAGAAAATTTTATGCTGCACACATATACAAGCACCGAGCAGCTGTATAAATCGGGGATAAAATTTGATGTGATTTTTCTGGATGTCAAAATGCCTTCCCAAAACGGTCTGCAATTTGCGCAAGAGCTGCGCTCGCAGAAAAACGATTGCTGCATTGTTTTTGTTTCGTCATTTCCAAAATATGTTTTTGACGCATTTCCCCTCAGAGCAGAGGATTTTTTGTGCAAGCCAATTGATGAAGCCAGGCTTAATTCGGTGCTTATTCGCATAATAGAAAAAAAGAAGGCTGATGATAAAAACTGCTTATTTATCAAAACAAATCAATGGTGCAGATCTGTCAAGTTCCAATCAATTTTTTATTGTGAGGTAATCAACCGCATAATATACATACATACTGCTGATGAGGTGATTGAATATTATGGAAGGCTGGAGCATTTGGGAAGTGAGCTGGACAGCCGATTTTACAGATGCCATCGAAGCTATTTTGTAAATCTGGAGCATATTGTGACCTATTCAAACGGTGAAATTATATTAGATAACTCGGCGCATATACCTGTTTCCCGCTTGAGGCAAAAGGAATTTATGGAAAATATGCTGCAATATATGAAAAGGAGAAAATAATGTATCCCTTTTTATGCAATTTTATTACAGCTTTGGCAGGATTTTTTATTATGCTTTGCTTTTATGCCAAGCTTGCTTTTAAAACCTTCAAGCCCTTCACAGCACTTATATATTCAGGCATATGGTTCGGTTTTTACAAAATTGTGCCGTCGCAGTTTTATTTGTTTTTTGCGGCATTTCTACTCCTATTTTTATACGGAATTTTTTGCTGCAAAATCAATTGGAAATATACATTTCTGCTATCTGTATTGCTGCTGTCCATATCGCTTTGGGCAAGTGGAGTTGCAGAAGCTGTGGGGTATTGGACTGCTAAAGTGATTGGTTCAAAATATATTCAAATCCTGCAATTTCTTGATTTTGGTATAGCATGCCTCTTTTGTGGCCTTCTCTATCTTTCTTTGTTTGAAATTTCAAAACTGCCTTTTAAAAATTTGCGGCATATTCACCATCAAATACTGCTTATTGCAGCCTTTCCCTTTTTGTTTGTCCTGTTGACAGAGCAAGCCATCAGCTCATCTATTTATGGCGATACCATCATCTGGTCATACGACAAAGGGCTTATATATCCGCAAATACAAACAGCACCTGTTTTACTTTTGCAGCTTTTTGCCGGCCTTACATTTTTCTCCATACTGTTTCTTTTTTGCCGATTGGAAAAAACCGTTTCAGTTGAGCAGCAAAACAGCTTGCTGGCGCATCAGCTGATGGGGCAAAAAGGATATATTCAGGAGATACACAGATATGAACAGCAGCTCAATTCTATACAGCATGACATCAAAAATCACTTTTTGCTGTTGCAGCAGTTGTTAAATCAGCAAAAAATCAAGGAAGCTGCCTCCTATTTGGAGGAGCTGTCAAAATTCTCCACCCCATTGGAATATCCTGTATTTACAGGAAATCCCACAGTGGATATACTGCTGAAAAGCAAGCTGTCCGTCATAGCCTTAAAGGATGTGAAAATAGAGTGTGACTTAAAAATCCCCTCCGTCTCACCGGTTGCGGATATTGAGTGGTGCATAATCTTAGGAAATGCCATCGACAACGCTCTGAAGGCACTGGAGGCTGTTCCTAAAAATCAAAAATACCTTCATATCACCGGAATTGGAAAAGGGGATTTTCTATATCTTCACATTGAAAACTCCTGCTTAAAAGCTTTGTCATCTATTGATGAAGGAGTGGGCTTATCCAACATCCGTACAGTTGTAAAAAAGCATTTTGGAACGCTTGATATTGAAATAGGCGGGGGAAAATTTTCCTTGGACATACTGCTTCTCATTTCACAACAATAAAAGCACATCTCATATCCACCCTCTTGTTTTGCATCAAATCTGCATATATACTGAAAGCAGGAGGTGTTATCAATGAGCATTTTGAATGTAAATG
>JAHHUC010000055.1 GCA_020024215.1 Oscillospiraceae bacterium
GCCAAGCATATCCCCCCTAAAATAACAAAGCATAATAAATCAAGTCAATACAGAAAATGCCCGCTGCATATTTTCCAGCATCAGCTTTATAAATTTTTCCATAAAGCCGGATATTGGATTTGCAAAAGCAAAAAGCAGCAATATGCCCAAAAGCACCTTAAACTGTATATTGATAACAAAAACATGAATCTGCGGTATAAGCTTCATGAGTATTCCCATGGAAACCTCCAGCACAAACTCAGCTGCAACAAACGGCATTGCCAGCTTCATGGCAAGTGTAAAGGCAGCAACAAAAATATTGAATATAAACCTTGATGACTCCGGAGAAATAATAACGCTGCCTATGGGTATTATTCTAAATGACTCCGCAAATATCCTTATTAAAATGAGGTGGCTGTCTGTTGCAAAAATGTAAAGTATAAACAGTATATTTAAAAAATTTCCTGATACAGATGCCTGTATATTGGTTCCGGGATCAAAGACCTTTGCCATAGATATGCCAAACTGTGTATCCATAAGATCTCCTGTGAAGAACAGCATAAAATAAAAAATCCTGAATACCATTCCGCACACAAAGCCTGCAAAAAGCTCTTTGAGCAGCAGCAGCATAAATTCCAAGGAGGAGGATATGGATTGTTGAAGAACAGTTCCCGGAGCTATGAGAAAGGTCATCACAAAAACCAGACCCGCCCTTACAACAGATGGTATATTTCTTCTTGAGAACAATGGGGAAAAAGCAAAGAATCCGGCTGTTCTTACAAAGACAAACAGCCACACCGGCATTCTGCCAAACATATCTCCCAGCAGCATATCAGAGCCCCGCCATAATGTTGAACATTTCCTTCATGAAATCACTCAGGACGTTTATCATCCAAGAGCCTGATGCAAGAAGAAGAATAGCTATCACCAAAACCTTAGGAACAAATGTAAGTGTCTGCTCATGGATCTGCGTTGCAGCCTGAAAAATGGCTATCACAAGTCCTATAACTATACTTAAAACCAAAATCGGCCCTGCCAGCTTTATGGTTACAAGAATAGCATTTCTGAATATAGTAAGAGCCTCTCCCTGTGTCACGCAAATCACTTCCCTTATTTTTTTCTAAAGGCTATTGAAAGCCGGATATCAAGGTTCCTATCAAAAGGTTCCAGCCGTCAACCAAAACAAATATCATAAGCTTAAAGGGCAGAGAAATCATCGAGGGCGGCAGCATTACCATTCCCATAGACATAAGTGTGCTTGACACCACCATATCTATTATCAAAAACGGAATGAAAAGCAAAAAGCCTATTGTAAAAGCCCGTTTAAGCTCACTTGTGATAAAGGCAGGGATTATTATTTCCATGCCAAGCTTCATAACATCCTCACGTTCACGCAGAACAGGTTTCTCGCCTGTCTGCTTCACGGAAATTGAAAGAAACAGATTGAGATCATTTTTATAGATCTGCTTAACCATAAATTCCTTCATGGGAACTACGGCATTTTCAACTGCCTGCTCATAGGTAATCTCTTCCTGCTTATAGGGCTTATATGCCTTTTCATTTATTTCTTGAAACACAGGGAACATTATAAAGAGTGTCAGAAACAGACTTAATCCGATAAGCACCTGGTTCGGTGGTGACTGCTGTGTGCCCAAAGCATTCCTCAAAAATGACATGACTATTACTATCCTTGTAAAGCTTGTCATCATTATGAGTATGGAAGGTGCCAGAGCAAGCAGCAGCACAGTGAGCATAACCTCTAAAAGCCCATAGCCCTCACCCGTGTCGCCCCTTCCCAAATCCACCGTAATAGTGGGGCTGGCAAAGCAAGTTACGGCAAAAAGGGTGAGAGAGAAAGCCACTGCCAGCAGAGATGATATCAGCAGCCTTCTTTTTTGCTTTTTAAGCTCTTTTTTCTTTTCGACGATACTATTTTCCATCACTGTTTTCCTCTTCTGTCATCTTGCAGCCTTCCTTTTGGGTGAGCTTACTCAGTGTTTCGGAAAAAAGCGAGGAGGGAGCTTTTTTGAATTCGCCAAAGCTTTCCTTGCACGCTGTATCATCACTTTTATAGACGCTTAAATCTGCTTCTCCCAAATTGGTTATAGTCTGACCGGTTATGCCCAAAATGAATCCCTTGTCGCCTATGGCCACAACCGCCAAACTTTTATCCTGACCCAAGGACACTCTTTCAAGTATTTTTATACTTTTGCCCGCACTTTTAAAGCCTGAATGTTTTCCTATGAGGCATGTGGTCAGGTATGCAAGAAACAGGACAAACACAAATATAAAAAGCATACCTATCAGTGACAACAACGCCGAACCCTCATTTTGAAACATGGTGCTGCTTCAAACTAGCCCAATACCTTGGTTACTGTCTGAAGAATGCGATCAGGCTTGAAGGGCTTGACGATAAAGTCCAGTGCGCCCAGCTGAATTGCCTCTACAACCATTGCTTCCTGGCCCATTGCAGAGCACATAACAACCTTTGCCTTGGGGTCCTTTGCCTTTATGGCCTGAAGAGCCTGTATGCCGTCCATGTTGGGCATTGTGATATCCATGATAACCAAATCAGGATTTTCCTTCTCATATGTCTCCACGGCCTGCTGACCATCACCGGCTTCTATAAGCTCGGTATAGCCTGCCTTTGTAAGGCAGTTTTTGATTGTCATGCGCATAAAAGCTGCATCGTCTACAAGCATAATTTTCTTACCCATTTTTACTTTATCTCCTTTAGATGTTTTGCTTTCTGTGAAATATATTTTTCATGCTTTTAAAGCATATCTTCCTTCAAGCTTTCAATAAGTTCCTTTGTTCCTATAATTTCGGTTATTCTCACGCCGAAATTATCATCAATAACCACAACATCGCCGCGAGCCAGAAGCCTGCCGTTGACAACGATATCGACCGGTGCCCCCGCCTGCTTATTAAGCTCAATCACAGTGCCCTGACCAAAATCCAATATATCTCGGATTTTTCTCTTTGCCTTTCCTATCTCGACAGAAACATCCAGCGGCACTCCCATAAGAAGATCCATATTTCCATTGCTGTTGGGCACAACGGAGGCTGATGGTTCAAAATACGGAAACTGTGTTTTCTGTATGTTTATCTCCGGCTTCTTAGCATTAGCTGCATCCTTGTCAGCACCCATAGGCGCCTGCTGATAGGGAGGATATGGCATCTGATAAGCAGGATACATAGGATAAGGCGGATATCCGGGATATTGTCCGCTGCCCTGAGGGGGCATGGCATATCCCATATTAGGCGGATAAGCCATCGGCTGGCTCTGCTGTGCATACTGCTGCGGTTCCTGCAAGCTTGGAGACATTGCAGGCTGCATGGGAGCCTGATAAGGAATTTCTGCGTGTCCGCCTTCAGGCTGTGTATGCATAGAAGCAGCTGCTGTCTCATTAGAAGCAAACTCAGGCTCAGCCGGTGCAGGTGCCTTTTTAACCTCTGCCGGGCTTTCCTGCTCTGCTCTTGATGCTTCTGAGGATGCAGGCGCAAAGCTATCCTGCTCATCCCCCATAACGCTGGTGACTATTTCCTTTGCCAAAGAGCATGGCAATATGCTGGCAAAGCTGCTGTCCATAACATCTGTTATCGACAGCTGGAAGGAAACTGCAACTATCTCAACTCCCTCCTGAACATCGGCAGCCTGACTGTAACTTTCATCAGAATCAATAACGCTTGCCTCAGGTGTTGAAATATTGATTACTCTTCCTAAAAATTCGGACAATGCCGTGGCAGAGGCACCCATCATCTGATTCATTACCTCGCATGCCGCACTCATAGACAGCTCGTCAAAAACAAAGTCGTCTGTGGGCGGTTCGGTGTTGCCCATAAGCAGATTGAGAATTATCTGCATATCCCTCTGTCTGAAAATCATCACATTAGAGCCGGAAATTCCCTCAACATATTTGATTTTAACAAGCATAGCAGGCTCTAAGGACGCATAATCCAAGGAGGTGAACTGCCTTACCTCAACGGTAGGTGTAGATATTATAACCTGCTTGTCCAACATGGTGGATATTGCAGTAGCGGCAGAGCCCATGCTTATATTAAGAATTTCCCCGATAGTGTCGATTTCCAAGCTGCTGAGGATGTTCTTTCCCTCTATCTCACTGTTTCTTCCTTCTCCCATTGAGAACCCTCATCTCCGTTTATAACTATATTTTGTAATTTTATCGCCTTTTTCTGCTTGCTCTCCCCCAGCTTGGCGGTATACCAGGGAACTCCGTCTATGGTGATGTGTACATTGCTGTCAATAGCCTTTCCCAGTGGTATTATATCATCCTTCTGCAGGTTGAGTATATCCTGAAAGTCCAGCTTCAGGTCATCAAATATAGCCTTTATTTCCATATCCGATTCAAGCACGTTTTCGAGTATTACCTTCTTTTTAGCCTCTTCCTTCTTAGGATCATGCTTTTTCATGCCCTTTACATATCTGAGGCTGAATGTATCTATTACCTCCTCTAAAAATTCCGCCGGTATGCAAACGCTGATATTGCCTGAAAGCCTGCTGCCAAGCTTTACCTCCATGATGACAATTACCACTATATCCTCAGGTGCAAAAACCTGCAAAAGCCTTGAGTTGGTTTCGATGCTGTTGAGGGATGTTGTCATTTCCAGATTGTTGCTCCAGGTATCCTGTATTCTTTGGGTTATCTTTCCGAGCACATTTGAAAGTATGGAAATTTCAATATCCGTATAGTTTCTGGTGTAATTATAGCCCGTTCCCGGACCGCCCAAAACCCTGTCAATTATGTAGTAGCCTATGGTTGTGGACATATCCAAAAGCATTGTGGCATCACTGTATCTTTTGTTAACAGGGTGCACATCAACTAAACCTATAAGAGAGGCATCCGGAAGAGCATTGTTGTATTCATAATATCTCTGCTCCTCTATCTGCACAACCTCTATATCGCACACTGTCCTCAAAAGACCGGACAAATAGGATGCCAGTACTCTGGAAAATGTCTCATGCAGGCTGTCAACAGATTTTAGCTGCTCTCGAGTAAATTTCTTTGGGGATGAAAAATCGTATTCTTTTACTTTATTAGTTTCATCTTGAACATCCACTTCGCCGGAGCTCATCTTTTTTAAAAGTGCGTCTATCTGACTTTGCGAAAGTTGCTCGGGCATAATACAATTTCTCCTTTTACTAATTACTTCTTTTTTTATATATTCAAAGCATTATGCCAAAATATCCGGCACTGTGCTGTAAATCTTCAATTTACAAGATATTCAAAAGCTTTGATATATTCTATTCTGCCACTGTCATGCTTTCGGTGTCTGCATTTTGTGCATGGCTCTCCTCAAAAGGCTCCTGCAGCTCTTCATTTGGCTCCTCATTATCCCATTGTGTGGCAATGTTTCTTTCCGGCGTCAAAATATTCTCTGTTCCGCCGGATTTTGGGAATTTGGTAGGATCAAACAATCCCGAAAGCTCCTCCTCAGTCCAGCCGCCCAATGCGCTGCCGCCTTCTGATTCGTTATTCTTTATAATAGTTATATCAACTCTTCTGTTTTTCTCTCTTCCCGTTTCATTGTCATTGGTCGCTATCGGGAAGTTTTTGCCGTAGCCTATCGGACGCAGCTTCTGCGGGCTTATTTCTTTTTCATCATCAAAGAATATTGCCACGCTGCTGGCTCTCTGGCTTGAGAGCATCCAGTCAGACACAGCATAATCCTCATATCCCACATCGGCTGTATGTCCGTTTATGCTTATGAGATATATTTCGTTTTCAACATTATGCAGACACTCGCCCACATAGTCAAGTATATCGTGGGCAGACTGCTTTAAATAATATTTATCAGGGTCGAAGAAAATATTGTCCTGAAAGCGTATGTAAACCACATTGTCGCCGCTTTTGGACACCTCTACTGAGCTTTGCAGCCCGTTTGCCTCCACATAGTCTTTAAGATATTGGTAAAGCTGATCAAAATTTTCCGGCATTTCTCCGTTAGAAGAATTATCTCCCGGACCCTCCCCCGATTTGTCTGCTTCATTTTTGCTCGGATAGGGCTCGGTTCCTGTTTCAACCTCCTTTGAGGTTATTACAACCTGTGAGGTATCTGTTCCCGGATGAGCGAATGCCTGTACAAACGCCTCCCATTTATCGGCATTTACGCTGGACATACTGAACATCAGTACAAAAAAAGTGAGCAAAAGGGTCACTAGATCAGAATAGGTATTCATCCAGGTACCGCTGTCTTCCTGCTCTGCTGGCTTACGCTTCACCTTTTGTTCCCCCTTTCTTTTTGTCCTTATATATCATAACTATTTTTCCTTCTTTGCTTTTTTGCCCTTCTTTTCGCCCTTTTCCTTAGAAAGTGCGCTGGGAATAAGCTGTGTGAGCTTTTCTTCAATAAATCTGGGGTTGTCTCCGGCCTGTATGGATTCAACACCCTCTGCCACTATCATTTTGCAGAGATATTCTTCCTGATGACGTATTTTCAACTTATTTGATATAGGTGTAAAGATAAGATTTGAAAGGATGGTTCCATAGAAGGTAGTAACCAATGCAAGAGCCATCGCAGGGGCGATAAGATCGGGATCATCTAAATTTTTAAGAAGATTTATAAGGCCCATCAAGGTTCCTATCATACCGAATGCAGGAGCATATGCAGAAGCCTT
Source organism: Oscillospiraceae bacterium (assembly GCA_020024215.1). Classification (GTDB taxonomy): domain Bacteria; phylum Bacillota; class Clostridia; order Oscillospirales; family Ruminococcaceae; genus Yanshouia. Next base: position 6,620 of record JAHHUC010000055.1, read on the forward strand.
GTCGTAAAATGCTCTGTCCTGCGAATGTCTTTCATCAAGATATTCCAGCTCCGTCTCCAAAAGCAGCTTGACCTTTTCCGGCTCCACCGCATCGACAACCAGCATCATGCTGTTTCTGAGGAAGGCATCCTTTGTTTCCTCAAGCTTGCTCTCAAGTGAAAGCAAACCGTTTATTCTGGCTTCCTTTGCCAACTCTACAATCTGATCTACATAATCTTTGGGATTATACTTTGTGGGGAATAAAATTATTTTAAGGTGTTTGGGTATTTTGGTAAAGTTCTTTAAGGGGAAGGACACCATAAGGGCGGATATAAGTCCAAAAAGAACAACCATAACGCTGGCCGGATCCCAAAAGCTTTTCAAGTTATCCATGACGATAAGCTCTTCTTTATCAAATACAATTCCAAACAGAATTACGACAATTCCGGCAAGCCATCCCAAAATTGACATTAAGTCCATTTATATATCATTTCCTCTCTATATGTATAATCCCGCTGTTTATTTCTCTGCGATATTCCGAAATTTTAGCTATAACTTCCTGCATTGTTTCCTGAACAATATAAATTTTGCCGTTGGTAAGAAGTATTGTTGTATCGGGGTTTTCTGAAATTGTTTCAACCAAATCGCTGTTGAGACAAAATTCCCCTCCGCGAAGCTTATTTAGAATAATCATCTATCTTCCCCTTTTCTCAAGAGCCGGAAAAGCTGCTGCCCTTCCGGCTTTTTTTCAGCTGCCTATGATTATCTCTTGAGATTTATAAGCTCCTCAAGCATTGTATCTGATACTGTTATAAGTCTTGAGCAAGCCTGGAATCCTCTCTGTGTTGTTATCATGTCGGAAAATTCCTGTGAAAGATCCACGTTTGACATTTCAAGTGCGCTGTTTTTGATGATTCCTGTTCCATCCTCACCGGCTACGGCATATTTTACCTTTCCGGAGTTGGCTGTTTCGGTGAAATAAGTATTTCCTGTCTGCAAAAGTCCGTCAGAATTTGCAAATGTAGCCAAATCTATTCTTCCTAAAATCTGAAGTCCCGCAGCAGATGCACCCATAATTGTTCCGTCTGCTCCTATGGAAATTCCGGTAAGATTTCCTACATCCTGCTCAATAAATTCTGTGCCGCCTGTAAGTGTGAAGGAGCCCTTTCCCAAGCCTACATTTCTTGTGGGAAGGCTGGGCTTGGCTGTACCGATTTTAGTTTGAGTGTTCAAATTCTGCTCTATCTTCTCAGAATTAGGATATGTCAATGTAATTGTGTCATTGCTGTCTCCGCCTTCTCTTGAAAGCATTACAGAATATCCTCCGGAGGAGCCGTCTGCTCTCTCCTTTGATACATAGCCAGAATATTTTCCACCATTTGCATCTGTTGCCTCAATTACATATCTTTCAGGAAGCTTTTTATCAACATCAGCAGCTTCTTTTTTTACTGTTATATTAAAATCGCCTTTTCCCGAAAATTTAAGTCCTGTTTCCAAAACCTTAAATCCGCCTAAAAATGAGCCATCGGCAGAAACAGTACCACCGGCTTTATCAAGATCTATGCCGCCGCCTTCAAAATCAGCTGCTGCTGTTGTGATGATCTGATCGCCTGTAAGAGCACCGTCTTTAAAGGGATCCGGGTCCATTGAAAACTGAAAATCACCGCCGGGGTGTGCTCCGCCATATGTATTGGTGATTGCGTTATTTACAGCACCCTGAAAATCAGCCATATCTGTAAAGGATTCATTGGCATTAAGCTTTATGTTGATAACAGAACCGCCGTTATCAATTATAGCCTCTGCCCTTTTTCCGTCAGGCATATCTGTTGCCTTGCTGAAGGTGAAGCTTACATTTGAAGTTCTCTTCTGATTGGTTGATTTAATGGTGATCTGCCTTCCGCTTATCTCTGTTTTGATGCTTGCAATATTGGGCTGCACAGGATCAACATTGAATATAATCTTGTTTCTTCCGGGTCTTTCGCTGTCAAGCTTTCCGTTTGTTGCGCTTGTTCCCAAAACAAAGTTGCCGTTTGAATCTGTCAGAGCGCCTGTTGCAGGGTCAATCTTAAAAAGTCCTGCTTTGGTGAAATATACATTTCCGTCGGGGTCCATAACCTGGAAAAATCCTTCACCATCTATTGCGGCATCAAGAGGATTTCCTGTGGATGTCATTGCAGACTGTGTCATAAGCAAATCCACGCTTCCTATCTGGGCACCATAACCTACTGAGGAGGGGTTTACACCGCCTCTTGAAGCTGTTCCGCCGGATGCACCTCTGAGCTGCTGATAATACATATCTCTGAATGTCGCACGGCTGGATTTAAAGCCAAATGTATTGGCATTGGAAATGTTATTTCCTATTACATCCATCCTTGTCTGGTTTGCTTTCATTCCGGCTACTCCGGAATACATAGATCTTACCATTTTGATATTTCTCCTTTTTGGGAACTGTATGGATTTATCTGTCGTTCAAAATCCACTGACTTCCTGTTATAGGACCGGTCACATTATTACAGTTCCGTCAATATTAGTTATTGCTTTTCCTCTCAATTCCAAGCTGTTGATTGCCGTGATTATTTTGGAATTTTTGGTGCTGACAATAAAAGCTGTATTGTCCACAAGTATCAAAGCATTATCCATGCCCTTGTCTCTGGCTATCCTCATGCCATCGTCAAGTCTCTTCATACCTAAGGACGATATTTCTATCTCCCTTTGTGAAACTCTTTGGGCAGCATGCTTTGAGAAGGAAAGCTCCCTTTCCATAGCGCTATCCAAAATGTTTTTAAAGCTGAGATCATTATTTTCTTCCTTTGAAGAGGAAACCCTTCGGGCTTCGGCTGTTATTTTGGTCATTATTGGCAGATTCATTCTGCCCTTTATGATAAGATCATCCATGATCTCACTCCTTTCACAGCAACAATCTGCTGCCTGTGTAAAATCTCACAGCACCATGTAAAAAGGCTCTGCGATATGTAAAGCTATGCTATATTTCCCTTACAGCCTCGCTGTCAGGCTTTACATCAATTTGAGGTGTATCGGTGGGGTCTGTCTCAGGCTTTTGTGTTTCGGGGTTATCTGTGTCGGGCTTTTGTGCATCGGGAGGCGGGACTGAATCATCCCTTTCTGATCCGACAGCAGTAACATCTGAAAGATTGTACCACTTGTCACCTATCATTACCCTGTTCTTGCCGTCCTCTGTGGATATCCTTTCAACTATTCCTGTCACTTCTTCCGTCTTGCCGGTTTCTTTGTTTTCAAATTTGACTGTTACTTCCTTGTTTATAAGTGACAAAAGCAGAGACATCTGAGAATTGTTCTGTGCATCGGGCTTTGCGGTGTTATTTTCCGGTTCGGAATGAATCTCCATTATCTGCTCTAACGTAAACCTCTTTCCGTTTACATAAACATGAAATTCGTTGTTTACAAGAGATAGCCTGTCCACTCTGCCTGTCTCCTTGATAAGCTCACCCTTAGGGCCAATCTGAGCAGCTGTAACATATTTGCCCACATAGGACATGACATAATTTGTCTGCATATAATGTGCCATGTTCTGCATCTGCTGCATGGTGGCAAACTGTGCAAGCTGTGTCACATATTGAGTATCATCCACAGGATTCATAAAGTCCTGATTTCTCAGCTGGGCAACCATAAGGTTCAAAAAATCATCGACGCTGACGCCGTTTTCATTTTCCTTGCGGCTGGGACGATCCCCCAATATAGGGTTATTCACCACAGGCTCAGAGCCTGCTCTCATATTGCCGTAAAGGGAAGATGCCCTGTTGTATCCGTTTAAGCCGTCCATCGCCATACCTCCTTTCTATATATAGGTATCCATCTTGTCATCTTCAATAGAAATGTAGGAGATTTCCTCCTCCTCATCATCCATGCGGAAGCTGCTGCCTGAGGAAGCTCCCTGTCTTTTGTCAAAGAAGCTTTGATTTGAGAACTGGTTGTGATTTCCCATATCCGCATTGTTTGAAAACTGAGGCATAATTTTGTCCTCTATATTTTCAATCTGAACAACTGCCGCATTCAAGGGCTTCAATGCCTCCTGAAGCGCCATTACCTCTGCGGAGATAAGCTTTGCTGTTGCGGAACTTGCAGCGATTATTTTAAGGGAGACAAAATTTTTCTCCTCAGAAAGCTTCACCACAATTTCGCCTATTCCCTCAGGCTTTATTTTGACGGTAAATTCCTTTTTGCCCAAGGCAATATTTTTCTTCATTTCCTGCTGAACCTGATTTGCAAGCTCCTCACCTGACGGAAATTTTGATGCGATTTTCTTTGAAGCTGTCTCAAAGCTGTTCATAACCTGCGGCTGTGTTAAAACATCGCCGATTGCCTCCGGGGTATTTTCGCCCCTGTCTCTTTTAAGCCGGGAAAGCACCTTAACCGTTTCATCAGAAACCTTAAGCTGATGAACAGGCCTCATTGCTTCGCCTCTTTGGCTGTCTGAAAGCTTCATCACATCCATAAATACCTTGTTCTCGTTTGCAGAGCTGTCCGTGCTTTCTGTGATCTCTGCCTTGCCTTCATTAAAAGAAGCAAGCGCAAGCTTTTCTTTGACGGCAGAATCTGCCTTGAGGTTTAAATTGGAAACATTTGCAAGAGCATCCATAGATTTAAAATCGCAGGGCACAAATTCAGAAAGCAGCATTTCGGCAGCAAGCATATTGCCCTTTTGCTCATCTTCATCGTCACCTTGCTCATTTGGCAGCTGCATAAGCGGAAGAATCAAATCCTGTGTCATGCCATAGGGCATACCCTCTGACATACCATTTCCCATAGCAAGCTGCATATTGAGAAAAATTTCCTCGAAGCCTCCCATAACAGGATTTTTGCCTGCATTGTTCAAGGGCATAACACCTGCAACAGCTTCCATAGTCTGTGCGATTCCTTTTATCATTTCATTCACCCCCTTTCAATGTGACAATTATACTAAATTTTTCTTTTTTCGACAAGTCTCTGGCTGACAAGTTCTTCGATTCGCATTTCTTCTTCTTTCTGCTCCTCGTGAACATATACCTCATATTGGCGGTCCTCCAATTTTGAAAGCTTTGAAACCTCCTGATTGGCGCTTAGAACCCTTTGTGTCTGCTCTTCAACTCTTTCGTCCGCTTTTCTTTTTTCTTCCTTGAAAAATTCTATCTGATGCCTTATGTTATCAAGCTGCATATTGTATGCCCTTATCTCCAAGACAGATACACCCTCTGCCTGTGACTTGGTCATATTGCCCGAAATTTCCTGAAATTTTTTGTTGAGATAATCAATCTGATCCTGAATTTCCTGCGCCTCTGCTTTTCTTCTTTGCAGCTCTCCCTGCTCTTCATCCAGAATATGATCCTTTAAATCCAGCATATGTGCCAGAGAAAACTTGAATTTTTTCATACGCCTTACCCTTTGTTTTCAAAAAGAGCTTTATCTGTCTACTATTCTGATCATTTCGTTTATTGTGTCTTTAAAATCAAATTTATCGGAAACATCCTGCTGCAAAAATTCATCAATTGCGGATATATGCCTTATTGCCTCATCCAATTCCGGATTGCTGCCTGCCTTATAGGCTCCTATTGAAATAAGGTCCTGATTTTCCCTGTAACAGGAAAGCATCCTCCTCATCTTTGCAGCTGCATTCTTATGCTCCTGATCGGCTATGGTACTCATAAGACGGCTTATGCTGGCAAGCACATCTATTGCCGGATAGTGATTTCTCATAGCTTCCTTTCTTGAAAGGACTATGTGTCCGTCAACTATACCTCTTACTGTATCGGCTATGGGCTCATTGGTGTCATCGCCCTCTACAAGCACTGTGTATATGCCTGTTATAGAGCCCTTTTCAAATTTTCCGGACCTTTCCAAAAGCTTTGGGAGGGCGTTATATATAGACGGAGTATAGCCTCTTGCAACCGGAGGCTCTCCGGCTGAAAGACCTATTTCACGCTGTGCCATACAAAATCTTGTGAGAGAATCCATCATAAGAAGCACATCCATTCCCTCATCTCGGAAATATTCGGCTATGGCAGTTGCTGTAAGAGCGCATTTTGAACGCATCATAGCCGGCTGGTCGGATGTGGCTATAACAAGAACTGTTCTTGCCATTCCCTCAGGGCCAAGATCCCTGTCAATAAACTCCACAACCTCCCTGCCTCGCTCACCCACAAGCGCTATGACATTTATATCCGCCTTGACATTTCGGGCTATCATTCCCATAAGTGTACTTTTGCCGACGCCGCTTCCTGCAAATATGCCCATTCTCTGTCCCTTGCCTATGGTGAGAAGCCCGTCTATTGCCTTTACGCCAAGCTGCATTGTCTCTGATATGGGAGGTCTTGTCATGGGGTTGGACGGCACTCCGTTGATGGGATACTGTTTTGTTCTCTCAATGGGAGGGCCTCCGTCTATGGGCTTTCCCAAAGCATCTATGGCGCGCCCCATAAGCCCTCGTCCGACTCCCACTGTAAGCTTTCTCGCAGTGTTGTAAACAATGCTGTCAGAGCCTATTCCGTCAACCTCGTCATAGGGCATAAGCTGGACAGAGCCGTTTTTAAGGCCCACAACCTCAGCTAATATAACCCCATTGTCATCTGTTTCTATCTTGCAGATGTCGCCTATGTTGCAGACAATTCCCACAGCCTCAACAGTGAGGCCCATTATCTTGCTTATCTTTCCCTTGTATGTGTAAAGATCGGCAAAACGGATTGTCCTTTTGGCGGAGGAAATATCTATATATTTTGAAGCTTTCAACATATTTCCTCCTTATTTCTAAAAGTTATTTTTCTGATTCCAATATGGTATTAAGATTCTGGAACTGCTGTGAAATTGAAGCGTCAACCACACCGCTGGGCGTTCTTATGACACAGGTTCCCTCCGGCACGTCCTTTGCTATGACCTCTGTTGCCTGAGTGAAGCCCGCCTTTAAGGAAAGCTCATTCCTCAGCTGCTCGGCAAGCGTCGGAAGCCTGCTGGAAACCTCTATGCTTATCCAATCTGCATTTCTCACAGCCGAAACAGCCTCATTGACAAGCTCGGTCATAAGATTGACATTTTGTGCAACCGAAGCCTTCACAACCTTCTGGGCTATATCAACAGACAGCTCTGTGATGCCCTTTTCATATTCCTGAAAGAATTCCTGCTGCTGCCTTGAAAGGGTGCTCATAAGACTTTTCAATTCATCCAAAAGCGAATTGATTTCGGCTGTCTTTTCCTTTGCAACGTCAGAATAAGCATCTCTGTAAGCCTCCTCACGGATGCTGTCAGCC
>JAHHUC010000056.1 GCA_020024215.1 Oscillospiraceae bacterium
GTCCACACCTACTTCTTCCAAAAGCTCCCTTTGAGCTGCCTGCTGACTGGTTTCGCCTGCTATTGCACTTCCTGCTGCAGTAACCTGCCAAAGAGATGGCCAAACCTCTTTATTATCATTCCTTTTCTGAATAAGCATTTTATTTTCACTGTTGATTATACATATATTTACAACAAGATGTCTCTTATTTTTTGCAGCATGACTGCCTCTGGTCATAGTCTCCCCTGTTTTTTCTCTGCTGCAATTATAAATATCCCAAAGTTCCATTTGATTACCTTCTTATAATAATTTAGAAAATTCTTCTCAGCTCATTTACATTTGAAATTCCGATTATTTCAATATTTTCTCCTGCATTTTTTAATTTTGCAGCGTCTATTTTAGGCACAATAATCCTTTTAAAGCCAAGTCTTACTGCCTCATTCACCCTCTGATTTATTCTGTTCACACTTCTGGTTTCCCCTGCCAAGCCAACCTCTCCTATAACTGCTACATCATGCCTTAAAGGCTTATCCAAAAGATTTGAGATTAAAGAGGCCAAAACAGCCAAATCTGCTGCGGTTTCATCCAGTTTAAGTCCGCCGACCACATTGGTATAAATATCCAGATTGCCCACAAAAAAGCCGCACCGCTTTTCCAATACGGCAGTAAGCATATAAAATCTGTTATAATCTATGCCATTGGCCGAGCGCTTTGGCGATGGGTATGTGCTTTTGCTTATAAGCGCCTGTATTTCTGCTAAAATTGGTCTGCTTCCTTCCATTACACAGGTTACACAGGTACCTGATACATTTTCAGGCCTCCCGGATAAAAGCATTTCAGATGGGTTCTCAACTGCCTTAAGACCATCTCCAAGCATTTCAAATACACCTATTTCATTGGTAGAGCCATATCTGTTTTTGACAGCCCTTATTATCCTGTAAGATAAATTCCTTTCGCCCTCAAAATAAATAACAGCATCAACCATATGCTCTAATATTTTAGGGCCTGCTATGGCTCCGTCTTTGTTTACATGACCGACCAAAAATATGGGAATTTCCAAGGTTTTGGCTGAAAGTATAAGCTGTTGTGTACATTCCCTTATCTGTGTTACACTTCCTGCTGACGATGAAAGCTCTGAAATTGTCATGGTTTGGATAGAATCAATTATTACCAAATCGGGCCTTTGGGACTCTATTATGGCAACAATGCTCATAAGATTGGTTCCTGCATAGATATAAAGGTTATCTTTATCCACACCAAGCCTTATTGCTCTCAGCTTTATCTGTCTGGAGCTTTCCTCGCCTGTGGCATAAAGTATTTTTAAATCCTTGTTCAGGCTTTTGCACATCTGCAAAAGAAGAGTTGACTTTCCTATTCCCGGATCGCCGCTTAACAAAACCACCTCTCCCGGAACCATTCCTCCGCCTAGCACTCTATCCAACTCACTGATATTTGTCTTATACCTTATTTCTTCCCCTGAATTTATATCTTTTAAAGGCACAAAAGCTGATTTGTCATAGGATATTGCAGCTTCTTTTTTATATTTTTCGGCAGGTGCTTCGGAAATTACCTCCTCGGCAAATGTATTCCATTTTTCACATTCCGGGCACTTGCCCATCCATTTAGCGGACTGATATCCACATTCTGAACACACAAAAAGCTTTTTAATTTTCGCCACTTTCAATTTCCTCTTCTTTAAAGTATTTTTCTATTCCCTCAAACACCTCAAACATCAGCTTTTCCTGATATTTTGGATTTTTCAGATTTTCCAATTCACTTTTATTTGTAATAAAGCCACATTCGATCATTATGCTGACATTTTCCATATTTGATAAAAGATAGAGATTGCTTCCGGCCTTTTTGATGCTCCTCCTGTTTGAGGGCTGAAGCTTCTCTGACACAGTTTGCTGAATTATATTTGCAAGCTTCTTGCTGTTTTTATTTTTCACACCATAAAATACCTGTGTGCCTTGTGAATTGCGCTGTCTGAAGGAATTTTGATGTATGCTTATAAACAAGGCCTGCGGATATTCTCTTGCTGTTTTAAGCCGTTTCTGAATGTCGCCCCTCTTCTTGTTTTTATCTGTTTTTTCCTCCACAGAAACATCCTCATCTCTTATCATTATGGTTTCATAACCATTTAAGGTGAGTATCTCGTCGAGTATTTTGGACATTGACAGATTCAAATCCTTCTCCAAGGTTCCGTCATCAGCCACAGCTCCCCCGTCAAAGCCTCCGTGACCTGCATCAATTATGCAGGTTTTAGGATTTGGGAATACAAGGTTGGAATTTATGGCAGGAACTATTCTTGTCTTTAAAAAAAAGCAAAATGTGAAAGCAATGATAAGCAGTGTAAAAAATGAAGCAGCTCTTTTCAAAATATCACCCCAAATAAGCTTATGAGGTGATATTTTTTTCTATTCCAGCAATTTTTTTACAAACTCGTGATTATTTACATCCCAGGTTCTTTTAAACCTGACATTGGAGTAGGCAGCATCTGCAAATTTCGCTGCACCGTCAAAAAAATATGAGATTTCTTTCAGCGGATACTTGTATAAAGACTGTTCCCCGGCTCTTTCTTTTTTAAAAATGCTTTCATCATTATTGCCAATTGAAGAGGCGACAGCCTCCTTTATGATATCAAGATATTTTGGATTCATTTCCTCTAAAACTTCATCCGAGATGAAAAGCCAGTTAAAATCATATTTATAAATCTGATTGTAATAGTACACTGTTTTTCTTTTTTCAGGCAGCTGCAGCTTGTTGAGACTGTGCTTTTTTATCATCACAGTATGACTTTGCGCCTCGTTGAATCTTTTGATGATTTCATGCTCCTCAGCTTCAATGGTATTAAGGCCCAGATCCGAAAGCAGATATTCATCAATATAGTTGAAATTCCCATAAACCCTAAGGGCATCAAAAATTTTAAAGGGCTCCCCACTGCGGGAAAATCCCAAAAGGTCATCCACCTTTGATGAGATAAAGACATATGCACCGTTATAGTAGCAGCCAAGCTGCTTTGCGTTCAAAAGACTTTGAGTTATATCCGAGGTGTTCTCCAAAAACTTTTGGCTGTTCAATGCAAGAAGCGCTCTGTCCCTGTCATCAAAATAAAAGGGAGATGTATATGAGGCAAAATCTCCGTTGGCTCTTGAAATTTCTTCATTGGTGGCAAAGATGAAATCAGTTCCGCTGTAAAAGTCCTCCAAAGCATCCTCTGATATTTTATATACAAGTGTCAAGGTGCCCTCTGACAGCTCATTTGCCTTGTTGCAGAATTCCCTTACTGCCTCAAGACCTATTTCTCCCACATTCTCGCTTACAGAAACAGTATATTTCCTTTTTTCCTTAAGAACTCTTTCGCCTCTTGCTTCGCTTTTTTTATAACCGCAGGAAGAGAGGGTAAAAATCAAAAATGCCAATGCCAGACTTCCTGCTCTTTTGAATTTCATTTTTATCCCCTTTTTATCATTCGTCGTCATCATCATCGTCAGGCTCAACCTCTAAAGGTATATCGGGTTCCTGGCTTATTTCTTCAGAGGATGAGGCTTCTGAGCTTTCAGCAGGCGGCGCAGGAGGAATGTACACCTGGTCTACAATCCTGACTATGTTGTCAATATGAAAGGCTGTGTGTGCGGCCGCAATATTATTTATAATCAGTATTTCATCTATTTCGTTTTTATTTACAAGACTTATAAGATCTGTTTCAAAATATCTTTCATCAACCACATAGATCTCTTCATAGTTGTTTACAAGAAATGGAGCAAATGCATTGCCGTATGATTCCTTTATAACAGCTATTTTTCTGCCGTTTTTATTGCCTGTGACAATTTTTGTAAGAGGAAAATCCCCATGCAAAAATACAGAATAGGAATTTGCCGGCAGAGCATATTCGCCATATAGGGACTCCGGTTGAGGATAATATGGATATCCCTTCTGATAGCGATAGCACTCCACAGGATAATTCATTGTATAATAGTCCACATGATCCGGATTTTCCAGAAGGCTCTTGTCATTAGTCTGTCCGTATAAAGTGCCGATAAAGTTATCAAGCGTCTTTTTAGGAAGTGTATTTATATCCACCGGAGTAAATCCGGCCGCCTTTGCAAATTCTGTATAGGCATAATAAGCACCCAGAGATGTCCAGTGATGGTCTGTGTTAAAATACAAATACTCATCCTTATGCTCCATCAAGGTGTCATATATCCTCACAGGCGTAACAGCAGGATCAAGCTTGCTGTAAACATATTCAATGCTTGGCTTTTGAGGCATTGACATATTTTTATATTTTTCGGGCAGACCATATTCAATGGCTGAGGGCACAATGAGATTATATATCTTTACCCTATCGCCAAAAACACTTTGATAATAGTTTACAGCATTGGCGTAATAATCCCCCATAGCCTTTGATGCTCCAAACATTGAAAAAGCCTTCCCCTTATAAACATATATCCCATTGTTGGCTATTGCCTGAGATTCGTTGTCCGAGGGATTCGGAAAATTCTGTGATGCCTCGTCTTTATCTGAGGGCCGGATGCCTGAGGATTCCTGTTTTGAATTTGAGGCTGTGGCAGTATTTTGATTTTCCTGCATATTTACAGAATGAAGCTTTACATCATCAAATCTGAAGCCGTTTAACTCCTTGACATCCGATGCCAGCTTTAAAAGTTTATCCCGCATGGGAAAAACATCGGCAACAAAGGCAGATAAATCCCTTGTGTATTCACCCTTAAAATAACTTTCAGCGGTAAATTTCGGCATTTTTGCCAAATCTCTTCTCTCCAGCTCTGAATATGTGGGTTTGTCATGAGCTATGGCGACAACTCCGACAGTGGAAATAAAGGCAACAATAAGCGCACTGTTTAAAACCGCAGGCCACTTTGGAAAATTATCCTGCTTATATTTTTCCCTTTTTTGCTTTTTCATTTTATCCGACCTCTAAAATTTGTAATATAAAAACGGGTTGTAGCTCTGACCTGTCAGCAAGGATGTGCAAAGCACCAGAAGAATAAGATTTATAACAGGAATGACAACTCCCAGAAAAGCATCCATATATCTGCTTTTATTTACAAAGCTTTTTTCTGCTGCTTTTAATACAGGTGTTGAGAAAAAAACAGCCACAGCAGCCCAGATGATATTGTTATAGAAATCTATAATATCATTGGGATTATAAAGCGCATCAGCATTTCCGAACATAACTGTTATATAATGAATACCCTGCTGCAAATCTTCAAAGTAAAAGAGCACCCAGCCTACAATTACCACCAAAAGAAGATAAATATGCATAATGAATGACGGAACCTTCTGAAGCCTTTTTTCGCCTATTATTTTTTCAATCACTATAAATACGCAGTAGAAAAGTCCCCAAACAATAAAATTCCATGAGGCACCATGCCAAAGACCTGTCAAAAACCAGACAGCAAGAAGATTTAAAAATTGATGCCTTCTGTTTCCGCCTAAGGGGATATAGACATAATCCCTGAAAAAATTCCCCAGAGACATATGCCATCTTCTCCAGAATTCCGAAACTGTTTTAGAAATATACGGGTAATTAAAATTTTCAAGAAAATGGAATCCGAACATATTTCCCAAACCTATTGCCATATCAGAATAGCCCGAAAAATCATAATAGATTTGTATTGAGAAAAGTATGGCACCAAACCAGGCGCCCAAAACAGTGAGGGAGCCGTCAACGGCATGAAGATAAGTCTCCGAAAGCTTTCCTGCCGCATTTGCAATCATCACTTTTTTGGTAAGTCCTATGCAGAACCTTGTAAGACCGTGGGAAAAGTCATTGACAGTTTCCCTCCTTGAATCTATCTCCAAAGCGACATCCCTATATCTTACAATAGGGCCTGCAACCAGCTGAAAATAGAGGGAGACATACATCAGAAAATTGAGGAAGGAATGTTGAACCTCTGTCTCATCCCTATATACATCCACTGTGTAGGAGATGGTCTGGAATGTGTAGAATGAAATTCCCACAGGAAGAGCAAACCTTTTTATCGAAAGGTCAGCACCAAACAAAAGATTCACGTTTTCTGCAAAAAATCCCGAATATTTGAAAATTCCCAAAAGGCCCAGATTTATCAAAAGTGACATAAATACAGCTGCCTTAGCCATCGGCTTTCCCCTGTTTTTATCTATCATCAAGCCGCAGGTATAGTCAACCAATGAGGAAAATATCAGCAGACACACCCACACAGGCTCTCCCCAGGAATAAAAGAACAGCGAAAATAAAATTAAAATAAAATTTCGATAGCTCTTGTTTTTGCACAGATAATAAAGCGCCAGATTCACAGGCAAAAACATATATATAAAAACCAAATCTGCAAATATCATATAGCTTACTCCGTATGTACCATTGTTTTTATAGTAAAATAAATATCCATCAGGTATTATATAATATTTTTCGTCGTTTTTAAATAGAAAAGTCAGATTTTTAATGCTTCATACATAAGTGCGTTTATAATAGCGGCAGAAACTGTGCTTCCGCCCTTTCTGCCTCTGGCTATTATATAGGGCACTCCCGGGTTTTCATTTAAAAACAACTCCTTGCTTTCAACCACATTTACAAAGCCCACCGGAACACCCACCACCAAGCAGGGGGCAAGTCTGCCCTCTTTTATAAGCTCAAAAACTCTTATCAGCGCAGTGGGAGCGTTCCCTATTGTAATAATAAGGGGGGATTTAATGGATACAGCCTTATCCATGCTGGCTTTTGCCCTTGTGCAGCCCTCTGCTTCAGCCCTTGAGGCTACATCGGCATCACTCATAAAGCACTCTGCATTGCATCTAAGCTTGTTAAGCGCCGTTTTGTTTATCCCTGCCTTGGTCATATTTGTGTCTGAAAGTATAACTGCCTTGCCTTTTAAAGCCTTTATACCCGATTCTATGGCATTATCTGAAAATATGAGATTATCTGCATAATCAAAATCCGCCGTTGTGTGTATAACCCTTTTGAGCACTGCATTATCACAAAGATTTGGATTTATTCTGCCAAGCTCTTGAGTTATTATCTCAAAGCTTCTGTTCTCAATTTCCTTGGGTTTGAAATAGCTTAGTTCCTTCATCATATGCCCTCTTCCATAATTTTTCCTATGCTTTCCATATCTAAATTTTCTCCTATTGCATTTGATAGGATATCAAGCTGTTCATCAAGAAAGTTTTTGCTGCTGCTTTTCATATCAAATTCCCTGCCCTTTATGTCAGCAAGTTTTTTTAGTATAAGCTCGGTTATATTGCGGTTTGAAAAAAATCCGCTCAGTGATGATACCAGTATATTGTTATAGGCCCTTACAATATCTGTGCTGTCATAAGAAAATCCGTCTATTTTTCCGTTATTAAGAAAGCTCCAAAAGGAGGGATTGACCGCTCTTATTGTCAAAGACCTTTTTGACGGCATATCAAGAGGCTTGCCCTCTTCAATATTCACAATGCCCAGACCTGCTGCATAGATATTGTTTGCCTTGTATGCATCACCCAAAATTTTAAAGGCTGAACCCAAGGCAATTACAGGTTTATTTTCTGCAATTTCTTTAAGCTCTTTTTTATATCTGAAATTTTCAAAATTTGCAATTTCAAAATCAGGGATTATGACAATGTCCGACTGTTTTGCATCCAAAGGATTTTTAATATATTTAAGTGACAAAAAGCTGTATTCCTTAAGCCTTAGAAAATCGTGGAAATTTCTCATGCCGTTAAAATCTATCACAGAGATTTCCATATATGCTTTTTTTCTTACAAGAGATTTCTTTGAAAGGCTGTCCTCTTCATCCACAACTATATCCAAATACGGCATAACCCCCAGTGTATTGACGGGTATTCTTTGATAAAACATATCTATTCCGGGCATGAGCAGGCTTTTATCTCCCCTGAATTTATTTATTATAAAGCCCTTCACATACTTTTTTTCAGTCTCTTCCAAAAGCATATATGTACCGTAGAGAGAGGCAAAAACACCTCCTCTGTCAATATCTCCCACAAGCAGCACCGGAGCACCTGCCATTTTTGCGATTCCCATGTTCACAATATCATCTTTTTTCAGATTTATCTCCGCAGGGCTTCCGGCACCTTCTATAATGACAAAATCATTTTCTGCTATCAGGGATTTAAGACATTGCTCAACAATAGGAAAAAAGGTTTTTCTTATATCAAAATATTCCTTTGCCGACATAAAGCCATATGACCGCCCATTGATGATAACCTCACTTCCCACATTTGTTTTAGGCTTCAGCAATATGGGATTTAGCCTTGGCTCTATGGGACATCCGGCCGCAACAGCCTGTAAAGCTTGTGCCCTTCCCAGCTGTAAACCGCCATCGGTAATATAACAGTTTGAAGCCATATTCTGACTTTTAAAGGGCGCCACTTTATATCCCTTTCTTGTCAGATATCTGCATATTCCGGCTGTGATAAAGCTTTTTCCGCTATCAGACATTGTTCCTTGAATCATAAGCGCTTTTCCCATTTTTACCACCTTTCAATATATCAAAAAGCTCTTTGATGAGCCTTTCATTCTCCCTGTGGGATTTTATTGCAATTCTGTAAAATCCCACAGGTATGACATTATAGCTTTTGCAGCTTCTTATCAAAATCCCTCTTTCTATAAGCTTTTCATAAAGCTTATGCTCATTTGAAAGGAAAAACAGATAATTGGCAGCAGAGCCGTATACTTTAAGACCCAAAGCTTCAAAGCTTTCCAAAAGATACTGCTTCTCTTTTTTTATATATTCCAATGAACTGCTTACAAATTCCTTTTCCTTAAATGCGGCTATTCCTGCACTTTGCGCCAAATTGGAAACAGGCCAGCTTTGCCGGAAATAATTCAGCTTATCTATAACCTTTTCATTGCAGCAGATACAATATCCAAGCCTTATGCCTGCAATGGCATAAAGCTTGGTGAAGGATTTAAGGATAAAGACATTTCCTTCATTTATATAGCTTTTAAGGGAATAAACCTCAGGCTTTTCGACAAATTCCAAAAAGCACTCATCTGCAACTATAAAAACATTGTTTTCTCTGCATTTGCAGAATATGTTGCGAAGCATTTGGCCATCTGTTAAAATCCCGGTTGGATTGTTGGGCTGACAGAGAAATATTGCATCGACAGAGCTGTCTATTAAATCCAGATGATGATTTTTTAACTCGAATCCCTCCTCAGCTTTTAAAGTGAGGTATTCAACTTTACTTTCCGATGCCCTGAGAGCCTTTTCATATTCTGAAAAGCCGGGAGACATTATGAGCGCTTTTTTAAATCTTTGGGATAGGCAGAGGGCATATATCAAATCTGCTGCCCCATTTCCGACAGCTATACAGCTTGCAGATAGCTTTTCATATTCTGAAATTTTTTCTATCAGCTGTCTGCTTTTGATGTCAGGATATCTTGATGAATCATTTAAGGCTGATTCCACAGCCTTTTTTATGCCGTAGGGCATACCCAAAGGATTTATATTGGCAGAAAAGTCCAAAAGCTCTTTTCCCTCTTTTGCCAAATCATATATGTTGCCGCCATGAATCTGTTCCATCTTTACTCCTTAAAGCATAAATAAAATTGAAATAAATAAAAACCACAGAAATGCCAAAAACGAAGAAAGGTAAAGAAGTCTGTTTGCCTTTATGATGTCCTCTTTTTCTGCCTTTCTTTTTTCGTCTCCCAGAGTTGACTTATGGCATAATTTCCCAAAATAGGAGCAATCTCCTCCCAGCATAATTCCCAAAGCACCTGCTGCTGCCGCTTCAAGCTGACCGCTGTTGGGGCTATTATGACGATTTCTGTCCCTCATAAATATATTTAGAGCATTTTTGCCGTCAAGCTTTAGAATAAATGAAGAAAGTATCATAAAAAAAGCACCTAATCTGGCAGGTATGAAATTTGCTATATCATCCAGCTTAGCAGCAAAAAAGCCAAAATTTACATACCTGTCATTTTTATATCCCAGCATGGAATCCATAGTATTTATCGCCTTATATACAACAGCACCCATAGGGCCGAAAAGAAAAAGGTAAAACATAGGCGCAATTTCCCCATCATTGGTATTTTCAGCCACCGTTTCAACTGCTGCCTTTATTACCTGCTGTTCATCCAAGCCGGCTGTATCCCTTCCAACTATTTTAGAGACAGCTGTTCTTCCCTCTTCCAGACTTTCTGAAAGAGCTGTATATACCTGCATACTTGATTGTTTAAGACATTTTGCTGCCAGCATTTGTGATGAAAGAAATATATCACACAATATTCCCAAGGCAGGATTTATTTTGTAAAATAAGATTCTGACCGTCAAATAGAAAAAGAACACAGCAATTACGGTTGATAAAACTGTAAAGGCTCCGCCTGCATATTCCCCCGATTTATTTTTTGGAAAAATACTTCTGGAAAACTTTTCACAGGCTGAGATAATTTTTCCCATAAAGCATACCGGATGATAGATGAAGGCCGGATCTCCAATCAGCATGTCCAGCACAAAGGCAAACGTAAAAATATAGGGATTCACCATTTTTTGAAAACTCCTTTAAATGTCAAATACCACACTTTCGCCATAGGAAAGCTTAACATCAAAATATGGGATTTTTTGCTTTGCAGCGCTCTCTCCAATTGCCATAGCAGTTCCCTCATGAGCAACGACAACAGCTTCTGACACCTTAAGCTCTTTTGCCTTTTTCTTTATCTTTTCTATTCCAAGACACACCCTTTTGCAAAATTCTGCCTTACTCTCGCCGCAGGGACAGGGCTTTTCACAATAAGATTCCAGCCATTGGGCATATTTTTTGCAATTTTTAAGCTCCATATAACTTTTATTTTCAAATATTCCAAAATCCATTTCTGCAAGCTCGTCTATCACTATTTTATAAGACATGGGAAACAGTATCTTTGCCGTTTCAACCGCCCTTCTCATCGGACTTGTGAAAACAATTTCTGCATCAAGGTAGGCATAATCCTTATGAGCTGTCACAAGCTCTATGCCCTCATCCGTTTTCCCTATATATCTTCTCTCCAAGTTTCCCCTTGTAGGGAAATGGCGTATGACAGTTATTTTCATATCTCACCCTTGAGCGCCATCGGTATGCCGCAATATAATCTTACCACCGAATTTGCATTAGCCGCCAGATATTGAAGTGCAGAATTTATTTTTTCTTCAAACAGCCTTTCTTCTTCGTTTAAGGAAAGCACCTTGCAGCCAGATTCCAGTGATATCACAGCCTTTTTTGCCAAAAGCAGCTTAAGCTCCTTTTCACCTAAATCGCCTTTCCAACATTCAAAAGCTGTCATGACAGGCTTTGATGAATATAAATCATCAGAAAAGTCATCATCAGAAAGCTGAAATTTATTTTTCACATATTCTTTTTTTCCTTGAAAATAACCGCCTATAACCAAAATCATCAAAAAATACCTCCTGTGGATATATTCAGGGCTATCAGCATAACAAGCTCACTTAAAGAGAGCAGCCAGCCTGCCAAGTCACCTGTTATGCCCGAAAACAGTCTTTTCATTTTATTTGTACAGTAAAGATATGACAAGATTGCCCCTGATACAATAAAAACAGCAGATTTAAGATTGATAAAAAGCCCGAATAAAATTATAATCACAATTTCAAAAATCAAGATGTATCCGGAGCTTTTTTTATCTGATATATCTTTTAAAGCCTTGCCCATTCCGCTGTTTCTTGCCCCTTGCAGATTTAAAAGAGCAAATGCGCCCATTGCACGGCTCAATGAAAATATAACTGCAAGCATCAGCAAAACCTCATCCTTTTTAGGAAGCAGAAATGTAAAGACAAAAAATGACAGCTCATAAATCAGCATATGGATGCAGGCAAAGGCTCCTATATTGCTGTCCTTCATTATTTGCAGCATTCTTTCTTTTGATGAGTGAGAAGCAAAAGCATCATGACAGTCCATAAATCCATCTAAATGTATGCCCCCTGTAAAGGCAATGGGGAAAACAGACATTATAAGTGATATGACCGGATTATTTATTCCAAAATAAAGGCACAGCTTAAAAATTGCAAGTTCGGCAGCTCCCAGCACCATCCCAACAAAGGGCAGGCATACCCCTGCATATTTAAAATCCTCCTGTTTGAGGCTTATTCTTATAGGTACAGCCGAAAACATGGCAAAGGAAGCTAAAATATATCTGATGACCTGCAAATATCCTCACCCTTTATTATATTTTTTAAAGAGCAGACAGCCTCAATAACCACATCTGCCCTCTTGGCAATTTCCTTGTTCAAATATGCCAGATTTTTAAGATATGCTATGGATTGGCTGTTAAGTCCTTCAAGTGTGGAAAAAATGTCATTGGACACAATCACTGTATGTCGGTTTTTTGAAATCATACTGCTTATTTCCCTTAAAATGCGTTCATTTGGCTCAAGATCTGTCTTTTCTTTGAACATTTCATTTGCAAGAAGTGTCCCCAGACATTCCAAAAGCAGAGTGCCTTTTTGGGCAAAGCAAACCTCATCTGTGCAAAAGGGCTTTTCTATTGTATAAAATCCCTTTCCCCGGCGCATCCTTCTGTGATTGGCTATTTTTCTTTTGCTTTCATCACAATCATCCTGCATTGTTGCAAGATAGTAAAGTGGCTTTCCCAATTTAAGACATATTTTTTCAGCTATCCTGCTTTTTCCTGAGGATGCTCCCCCCAGCACCAAAATCAACATTTAATCAAACCTTTCATACGGCTTCATTTTTATATCGGCAAAGCTTTGCTGCTTTTTGTATATGGTGAGCGACAGATCCAAAAGCGGAAGAAGCATCATAGCTCCGCAGCCCTCCCCCTGATGGAAATTTCCATCCAATATGGGGGACAGATTAAGGCTTTCAAGCACATATTTCATACCTTTTTCAGTGCTTTTGTGAGATGGAATGAGATATTTTACTGTAATGCCACATAGCTTTACAGCACACAAAGCCGCTGTCAATGCGATAAAGCCATCTAAAATACAAGGAAGCTTATAATAGGCACAGCCCAGATAAAAGCCGCACATGGCAGCTATATCAAATCCGCCCAGCTTTGAAAGCACATCTATAACATCGTCACAATCAGGCTTGTTTTTTAAAATTCCCTCTTTGATAACAGCTATTTTTTTCAAAAGCCCTGCATCTGAAAGCCCTGCTCCCTTTCCGGCAGCCTCCTCGGCCTTTATCCTTAAAAGGCAGCAGACAACCGCTGATGAGGTTGTTGTGTTCCCTATGCCCATCTCGCCTGCCAAAGCAATGTCATAGCCCTTGGTTTTCAGCTGTTGTGCCATTTCAAAGCCTGTAAAAACAGCTTTTACAGCCTCATCTTTTGACATGGCACAGCCTTTTAGAAAATTGTGGGTCCCCATTGCTG
>JAHHUC010000057.1 GCA_020024215.1 Oscillospiraceae bacterium
CATCATCTTGCGAGGAGGCAGGTTGGTAATGGCGATCAGAGTCTTGCCGACCAGCTCTTCCGGCTCATAAGTGTCGTGAATACCGCTTAAAATTACCCTGTCAACACCTGTTCCATCATCCAAAGTGAATTTCAAAAGCTTCTTGGACTTCTTCACAGCCTCACACTCCTTAACCTTAACGGCGCGGAAGTCGGACTTAGCAAAGGTGTCAAAATCAACAAAATCAGCAAACAGAGGTTCTATTTCCACCTTGGAGAAATCAATAGGTTCTTCAGAAATAATCGGCGCTTCGGAAACATTCACAGGCTCAGAAATCTGAACTTTTTCGTCCTCCTTCGGAGCGTCTTTCTTGTCCAAGGGTTTCATTGTGGGGAAAAGAAGAACATCCCTTATGGATGCGGAATCTGTCAGCAGCATAACAAGCCTGTCAATTCCGAAGCCAAGTCCTCCTGTGGGGGGAAGGCCGTACTCCAATGCAGTTACATAATCATAATCCACCTCTGCCTTGGTGTCGGGGCTTTCCTCTCTCTTGAGCTTAAGCTGATATTCAAATCTTTCCTTCTGGTCAATGGGATCATTGAGCTCGCTGAAGGCATTTCCAAACTCGGTGGCATTGATGAAATATTCAAATCTCTCTGTAAATTGGGGCTCATCCGGCTTTCTTTTTGCAAGAGGGCTGTTTTCAACAGGATAATCATAGATAAATGTGGGCTGAATGAGGTTTTCTTCTACAAAGGCATCAAAAAATTCAGCCAGCACCATGCCCTTTGTGGCATTGACAGCAACCTCCACCTTCTTTTGCTTGGCACATTCCCTTGCATCTGCATCGGTATTCCAGTCATAATAATCCACGCCGGAATATTTCTTTACAGCCTCTGCCATTGTCATTCTCTCCCAATGGCTCATATCTATCTCTCTGCCCTGATAGGAGATGGTTGTGCTGCCGCAGACCTTAACTGCAAGGTGCTTGTAAAGCTCCTCAACCAAATCCATCATGCCCATATAATCTGTGTATGCCTGATAAAGCTCAACAGATGTGAATTCGGGGTTATGCTTGGTGTCCATTCCCTCATTTCTGAATATTCTGCCCACCTCATAAACCCTGTCCATGCCGCCTATGATAAGCCTTTTTAGATAAAGCTCTGTCTCTATGCGAAGCGTCATATCCATATCCAGTGTGTTGTGGTGAGTTTTAAAGGGCTTTGCAGAGGCTGCTATTTCCAAGGGAACCAAAATCGGTGTATCCACCTCTAAAAAGCCTCTGGAATCCAAAAAGCTTCTTATTTCCCTTAAAATGCTGCTTCTTTTTACAAATGTATCCTTTACCTCAGGATTTACAATAAGGTCAACGTATCTCTGGCGATATCTTGTATCTGTGTCCTTAAGTCCGTGCCACTTGTCAGGCAGCGGAAGAAGTGATTTTGCCAAAAGAGTTATCTTTTTGGCATGGACAGAAATCTCTCCCTTTTGTGTTTTGAACACAAAGCCGTTTATGCCCACTATGTCGCCCAAATCATACTTTTTGAAATCCTTAAAATTGTCCTTGCCTATTTCGTCAACCCTTACATATGCCTGTATTCTTCCCTTGTGGTCGCATATGTCGCAAAATGCTGCCTTGCCCATTATTCTCATGGTCATAATGCGCCCTGAAATGGCAACATCCTTGTTTTCCATTGCTTCAAAGTTGTCCAAAATCTCCCTTGAATCGGATGTGCGGTCAAATTTTGTGATGGCAAAGGGGTCCTTTCCTGCTTCTGCTAATTCCTTCAGCTTTTCCCTTCTGACTCTGGCCTGCTCAATAAGGTCCTTTGGGTCATTTGATGCAGTCAGCTTTTCCATTTCGTTCATCTTTACCTTTTCCCTTCGCTTACTTATCTATGTGCATTATCTTGAATTTAAGCTCTCCCACAGGAGCCTTTACAATGGCCTCATCGCCCACTCTTTTGCCTAAGATAGCCATACCCACAGGGGATGTGGTAGTGATTGTGTCATCATCTCCGGCTGAGGCTGCAATTTTGTAAACCTGCTGCTCCCCCAGCTCCTCATCCAAAAGTGTCACCTTTGTTCCCACAACAACATAATCGGTTGTGATGTGATCTACAATGGTAACATTTTTAAGCTGCTCATCCAGCCTTGCAATTCTTGCCTCCAGCTGTGCCTGATCATTTTTTGCCTCATCGTATTCGCTGTTCTCAGAAAGGTCGCCAAAGCCTCTTGCAACCCTTATTTTTTCAGACACTTCGTCTCTTCTTACAGTCTTTAAAATTTCCAGTTCCTTTTTAAGATGATCATATTCTTCTCTGGTCATCTGACTTTGCTGATGTATATCTGTCATATGAAAATGCCTCCTTAAAAGCTTTTTTACATTTTTCTTTTATCAAAACCGAAAGCCAATAAAAGTATTATATCAAACAGCCTTCCTTAGTCAAGGAAAAATCTTCTACTTTTTCTGAGAGCTTTCTTCATTTTTAGAAGTTTCAGAAGAGCCTTCGGATGAATTTTCCTCCTCGGTGCTTTCCTCAGAAGTTTCAGAAGAGCCTTCCTCCCCAGAGCTTTCCTCCTGTGACACATCAGAGCCTTCGCTCTCCTCTTCACCTTCTGATGAAGCCTTGGAAGTTTCCTCCAAATCAGGTCCCTCATCTCTTCTTATGCCGGACTTTACAACCTCCAAAGCCTTTTTAAGCTGTGCATCGGCGCTTATGTCCAATGTGCCTATATCCTCCTCCAAATCAGGTGCAAGCTTGATTTCAAAATCCGGCTTGACGCCTACGCCGTCAAAATTAGGCGATATGGGGGGATTGTAAAGAGCCACGGTTATATCAAGAGCCGATCCGTCAGAAAGCGGAAAAATCTTCTGCATGGAGCCCTTTCCAAAGGTCTGTGTGCCCACCAGCTTCGCCTTTTGATAATCCTTGAGCGCCTGAGCAAAAAGCTCGGCAGAGGAGGCGGATTTTCCGTTTATGAGACATGCCATAGGGAATATAAGCTCTGATGAATCAGATTCGTATAAAATGGTGGTCTTTCCCTCTTTATCGGTGGATGAAACAATAGGTCCCTGCGGCAATATCATATCCAGAATTTCTGCCACCGATTCCAATGTTCCGCCGGGATTGTTTCTGACATCAAAAATAATTCCCTTTGCGCCCTGAGCTATACAGTTATCCAGCGCATTTTTAAACTGCGCAGGTGTATTATCGTTGAATTCTGTGATTCTGATAACTCCCACGCCCTCTGCAACATAGCTGTCGGCAGTGATAATTTCCACCCTTCTTCTTGTGATGGTGTGGTTTTTTTCACTTCCGCCGTGGCGGACTGTAAGTATGACATCTGTTCCCGGCTCACCCTTAAAGGCATCGACAGCCGAATCATAGTTATCCACATTTACAGCAAGATCATCCACCTTGGTTATTATATCCCCGGCTTCAATTCCGGAAATAAAGGCAGGAGAATCCGGCTTTACCTTTGCCACCTTTATATAACCGCTCAGGTCAGGCTCCGGAGTGATGCCTATATCAACCATCTGTCCGTCAAAGCCTCCCATTGCCTGTGCGTGCTGCTCGGCTGTGAGATACATGGCATATTTGTCGCCCAGACCGTTTATATATCCTCTTATGATATTGTCCTTGAGGATTTCCTCGTCAATGCTTCCGTAGAAATCCTTCCTCACTCTGGTATCCACCTCCGACAGCTTCTGATACATCTTTTCCCGCTGCTGGAGGTCATACACCTTTCCGTTAAAATCGCTTTGGGCATAGATCATCGTCATTATGAATGTCACTGTGGAAAACATAATGGCGATGGTCAGCGCCACTCCCAATGAAATTTTCTTATTCATACCTTAAATTCCCAATCCGCCGCGCCCTGCGGCAAAAATTACAGCTATTTCAGATAGCTCCAAGGATTTACATGCTTTCCGTCAACTCTCACCTCAAAGTGAAGATGAGGACCTGTGGACCATCCTGTGGAGCCTACATAGCCTATTATATCTCCCCTCTTTACAGTCTGTCCCACATTCACATTAAGCCCGCTCTGATGGCCGTAAAGCGTGGATATGCCGCCGCCGTGATCTATGATGCAGTAAATTCCGTAGCCTCTTCCGGGTGTGTAGGTTTTCTGAACAAATGCCACCTTGCCGTCAGATGCCGCAGAGATGGGCTTTCCGTAAATACCCTTTCCGGCTGCATTAAGACCTGCAATATCTATACCTGTGTGGAAATCCTTGCCGCCGAATCTCCAGCCGTACTGGCTGGTGACGCTGTAATAGCCGTTGACAGGCCACAGCATAACTCCGCCCTCATATTTTCCCACGGATTTTATCTGAGCATAGATGGCGTCAACCTCGCTTTGAACCTCCTTCATCTGCTTGTCTATCTTTGCCTTGTTGGCGATATATTCCTTTTCCAGAGCCTCTATATCCTGGATCATATCCTCTGTTTTTGAAAGCTGTGTTCCCAGCTGATCCTGCTTATCTGCCATCTGCTTTTTTGCCTGACTGACCTGATTTTTGTTTTCCTCCACCTCGCTTTTGGCAGCGTTTATATATTTCAATTCCAGCTGAAGGTCCTTTAAAAGGTCCTTGTCATGATCTGCTATTTTTGATGCCACCTGCGCCCGTGAAAGAAAATGGGAAAAGCTGTCTGCACCCATCACAAGACCGAGGACGGTGGAATTCTGGCTTTTATACATGGCGTTGAGCCTCATGCGAAGCATCCGGCTGTTTTCATCTATTTCGCTTTCAGCCTTTGATATAAGGCTCTCCTTTGAAGCGATGTTGTCCTCAAGAATGTTTATGGATTGAGCCAGCACATCTATCTGCTGGCGCACGGCATATATCTGATTATCCAGCTGTTTTTTAAGTGCCAGCTGCTTATCCTTGTCGTTTCTTGCCTTGTTTATCTCCTTTTGCACAGCCTCCTGCTGTTTTTGAAGGCTGGCGTATTTGCTGTTCAAATCATTAAGCTGCTCTTTATATGCCGCATTATTATCAACGGCAGGAGAGGTCACCTGACCTGCATATGAGCTTAGGTTTAAAGACAATACCAGACTAAAAGCCGCAGCAAGGGAAAAAACCTTGAGCATTTTTCTTTTAAGCTTCAACTTAATCCTCCTTTTTTTTACTCATGGCAATCATTCTAACATCAAATTATTAAGCCTTTGTGTAGTGCATTTAAACTTTGAGATATTTGCCCAGAAAAACAAAGCTTCCCAAGCAGCCCATGAAAACTCCGCCGGCAACAAAGTAAAGCCCCATCTCAAGAGCCACAGACTCAAAGGGGATGAGATTTTGATAAACAAGCTGCATCCATGAGGCGTCGCTTCCCATAAGATAGCGCGAGAGTATCTCATAGCCGCCCCAGATGGAGAAAAAGGCTATGACAGCTGAAACAAGGCCTATTACTATGCCCTCTGTTATAAACGGAAGCCTTATGAAGGCATCGGTTGCACCTACATATTTCATTATGCTTATTTCCTTGCTCCTGCTGAAAACGGTGAGGCGTATGGTGTTGGAGATTATCATAAAGGACACCACGGCAAGAATAATGACGATTGCTGTTCCTGTCAAAGAAACAGCCTTTTTAAGGCTCTGCACAGAGGTTGCCACATCGTATGAGGCACTTATGGATTCTATGCCGCCCAGATTGTATATCTCATCTATGGTATCATTCATTTTGGAGAGATCCTTTAAAACCACCCTGTATGAATTTTGCAGCGGATTGTCATTTATAAGCCATTCAAGCAGCGTGCCGTCGTCGCCTAAATCCTCCATCCACTGCCTTAAGCCCTCGTCGCTGGAGACAAATTCCACCGAGCTGATATTTTCTATCTTTTTGAGCTTTTCGTCCAAATCAATAAGGTCCTGGCCCTTCACATCATAATCCAAAAAGACCATTATTTCATTCTGGCTTTCTATGTAGCCTGCCATTGCGTTTACATTGAGTGCAAAAAGCACCGAAAGCCCCAGAAGTATCAGGCATGCCACCAGAACGCCCACAGATGCAACAGATATCTGCCTGTTCTGGCGTATGTTTTCAAAGCCCTCATGTACAAGATATTTTATGCTGCTACCTCGCATAAGCTGCCTCCTCTCTGGAGTCAGCTACCAGCGCTCCGTCTTGAAGAATTATGGTTCTGTGGCGGAACCTTGTGACAAGGCTGTGCTCATGTGTGACCATGAGAACAGTTGTGCCCTGCCTGTTTATCTCGCTTAAAAGCTCCACTATTTCACGGCTCATGCCGGGATCAACATTTCCCGTAGGCTCATCTGCTATGATGAGATCGGGATTGTTCACAATCGCCCTTGCAAGAGCAACCCTCTGCTGCTCTCCTCCGGAAAGCTGCTCAGGGAATCTCTTGGCAAAAGCGGTCAGGTCCAAAAGGTCCATAACATAGGGCACTCTTTTGGATATATAATCGGAAGGAGCGTTTATCACCCTTAGTGCAAAGGCTATGTTGTCATAGACATTCATGGTATCTATGAGCCTGAAATCCTGAAAAACAACTCCTATCTTTCTTCTGTAATAGGGCACTTCCTTTCTCTTGAGCCTGCCCACATCAAAGCCGTTGACAATTATTTTGCCGGCAGAGAGCTTTTCCTCTTTTAATATAAGCTTGAGAAGGGTGCTTTTTCCTGCGCCGGAAGCACCCAGCACAAAAACAAATTCCCCATCGGAAATTTTAAGGCTCACATTGTTGAGCGCATAATGGCTTCCCGGGTATTTTTTAGAAACATTTACAAATTCTACCATACTAATACTTTACCGGATTCGCGCTGAGATATTTTTTAACCATAAGTGCCACCTTGAAAATAATGGCATGATCGAATTCGCGCAGGTCAAGTCCGGTCAGCTTTTTGATTTTTTCAAGTCGGTAAACCAATGTGTTTCTATGGACAAAAAGCTTTCTTGATGTTTCAGAGACATTGAGGTTATTTTCAAAGAACTTCTGAATTGTGAAAAGCGTCTCCTTGTCCAGGCTGTCAATAGAGCCCTTTATAAACACTTCCTTGAGGAACATTTCGCAAAGCGTGGTGGGAAGCTGATAGATAAGCCTGGCAATTCCCAGATTGTCATATCTGACAATAGCCTTTTCGGTGTCGAACACCTTTCCAACCTCAAGTGAAACCTGCGCCTCCTTAAAGGAACGGGCAAGCTCCTTTATGCCTGTAACAACCGTGCCTATGCCCACAACAACCTTTGTGTAAAATTCACCTGCCAATGTATCTACAACACTTCTTGCCAGCTTTTCCAAATCGTTGGAATCTATTCCCGGCTTTATCTCCTTGACAATGACAATATCGCTTTCGGAAATGGTGAACACAAAATCCTTCTGCTTGTCAGGAAAGAGGTTGTGAACCACATCAAAGGCGGAAACACCTGTTGCCGAAAGTATTCTGACAAGAAGCACCACTCTGGATACATCTGTGTTGAAGTGAAGCTCTCTTGCCTTTATATAAACATCCCCGGGAAGAATATTATCCAAAATAACATTCTTTATGAAGCTTCCCCTGTCATATTTTTCATCATAATACTGCTTGATGTTTGAAACAGCAACAGAGAGAATGGATGCATAGCGCATGGCAATGTCATCTGTTCCCTCCACAAATATGGCATTTTCATAGCGTGAACCGTTTCCAAAGGGCTTGTATGTATAGCCGTCGCGGACAAAGGTTCTGTTCTCTCCGAAATTGAGGGAAAGATATTCTCTTGAGGTGTCAAGCTTGGACAAATCAGAACAAGCCACCACATGAGATGAATCGTCTATAACTCCTATAACTCTGTCGATAGAGTCTCGCATCTGGTGAATAATACCCTGAAACAATCTATTGGACATATTTTTTTCCTCCCCATTGTTAAGAATACCGATAGATTACATATAATAATATATATTTTACATAAATGTGTTGCTTTTTGCAACATAAAGAATCATTTTTTTAATTATATAATTGTGAAAAATCTCAAGAAAATGGGATGTTGCTTTCTTTATAGAAAAAATTGCGTTTTTAATTGTCCGACATTCTCAGCTTTTTGAAAAAATTTTCTAAAAGCCGCCTGCATTCTTCCTCCAAAATTCCTGCCCTCAGATAAGGCCCCTTTAAGGGCTGAAGCTTTGAAAGATCTATTATTCCGCCGAAGGCTCCGCCGTCTTTGTCCGATGCACCGTAAACAACACGCTGTATGCGGCAGTTCAAAATGGCGCCTGCACACATGGGGCAGGGCTCTAAGGTGACATACAGCTGCCCTCCTTTAAGCCTTGAGCAGCCTATGCTGCGGCAGGCATCCTCTATGGCGTTTATCTCCGCATGGCGTATTGCATTTTTTTCCTTTTCCACTGTGTTGTGACCTCTTCCTGCCACAATTCCGTTGACAACAACGACAGCGCCCACAGGAACCTCTCCCTCTAAAAGTGCCTTATGAGCCTCTGAAAGTGCCTCCTGCATAAAAATTTCGTCGTTTTCTGCCATCAGAGCACCAGATTTTTAAAGCTTAAAAGCAATATGAGGGCATACAGCACTATCATCCCCTTGGATTTTAAAAACACGCCTATATTCACGCTTTGAGGATTTACCCCCCTTCCCTTTCGCAAGGCAAACATTCCGCTGTAATTTTTGATGAGATAAAAAAGTCCGGGAAGAGAGACGGACAACATGGCTATTTCCATTGCCACAGTGAACACCGCAGAATGGGCAAAGCCCATCTCTGATGAAAGGCTTATGGCTGCAATGACAGAATTATATACAAAATGTATCATTATCCCTGTTGTCAACGAGCCGGTAAAAAGCACAAAATAGCCTATGACAAGGCCCATTATAAAGGTGTGGGGAAACCTTGTGGGGTCTATGTGAAAAAGGGCAAAGCAGAAGGAGGAGGCAAAAAGCGCAAAGCCGTCTCCGAATCTTCTTAAGGGCTGCATGACAAAGCCCCTGAATGCCATCTCCTCCAATACGGCAGGGACTGCTGTCAGGTTGAGTATATATATGACAAAGGAGGCTGTTTCATAGGGTATATATGAGGCAGGGGATCTGAAAACTATGCCCAGCCTTGACAGCACAAAGCCCAGCGCCGCAGATGAAAACATTCCCACCACCGACACCCCCAAAGCCACGCAAAGGCAGGCAAAGGTAAGCTTCATATCCGTTCTTCTCACCCTTAAAGCCCTGCCCGGCGGAATTTTTGTGCAGGCGGCAAAAAGATAAAAGGGCACAGACATACTCACAGCATAGGAAACCAAAACAGTGATTTCGGAAAAAAAGGCACTGTATATAAGGTCCTTGTTAATAAGACTGCCCAAGCCCGTAAACATGGTCTGAAGAAAATAGGAGAGGAAAAAGGCTGATGCCATTGCAAAAGAAAGCGCAGAGCTTTCCTTTGCAACCAGCTTTTTTTCCTGCTCGGACGGTGAAACGAAAAATGAAAAAGAGTTTTTTTCTTTTAAATTACCTTCTCCCTCATTGCCTAAAATCATTTATTTCTCCCTCAATTTAATATTTTCCCATAGAGCCCTGTATGCTTATGCACACAGCCCAGAACAGCTGATAAATCATTATCTGCAAAAATCCCAGCATTTTGATATTGCCTGTAAATGCCATGAGAGCCACCATTGCATAGCCTATTATAAGACCTGCCAGCTGAAGCACGGTGGAGGCTGTTATATTTTTCTTTAAGGAAACAAGTGCGGCTATAAGCCTGAGCCTTGAGCCGTTTTCTGAAACCATCGCATAGGCTCTGCCCATTTCGCTGCTCTTTCTTATCTCATCCACACGCTCATAATTTTCACTCTCCACCATCTTTATATATTCCTTCGGATAGTCAAAATCATAAGCTATCTTTTCAATGTCAATGTTTGGATCATCGGACCTGACTATTATGGCAGGTGCATATTTTTTAAGATGGTCCATATATTTGACAGCCTCCTCAGAGGGGCTGTATGAGACAACTATCATCGCCTCAAGATTTCTGTTGGCTGCAAGGAAAAGAACCCTTGCATCATCCTTTAAAAACTTCTGCTCATATTCCCTTGAGGGCAGCGGCACCAAAAATTTTTCCATCAGCTGTCTTGAGCCTATGATAACCTCGGTGTCCTGACACATTCCGCCTATTCCGCCGTCATAGCTTTTAAGGTCTGTCACCTTTTGAAGCATCGACAGCCTGCCCTCCAAAGTATCGAGAAATATCTGCTTTAAAAGTCCGTCGGAGGAATACATAAGGCTGGCAGCTTCCACCAGTGACTTGTCTATCCTCATGTCTCCAAAGACCTTTATGCCGTGAAGTATAACATCCTCCTGCCTGTAAAGCTCCTTTGCATCGAGCAAAATGCCGTTGGTATCCTCAAACCTGTCCACCGAGCTGTAACCTGAAATAAAGCTCTTTTCCTCAGAAAGGGAGCCTGCTGCCTTATAAAGCGGCATGGCTGACACAATGGTGGATGTAAGAGGAGAGGCTATGCACATAACTGATGTGAACACAGTGAGAGCCATGTTGAAATCATTAAAGAGGAAATAGGATATAACCGAAATTATAAAGCCGAAAAGCACAAAAAGAGGCGCTATTATCCTTCCGCTCTGCTCAAAATAATTGTCAGAAAGCGATAGGGAGATAAAATCCGACGGGAATTTTACCCTCTTTCCGTAGGTTATATTTGCCTCGCTGAAGCCCTGCCCCTCAGATAAAGAATAGGCAAGTGAGCTATCCTCTATTATATATTCTCCCATAAGCTCCTTCGAGGAGCAAACTGTTCTGAAATTCTTTTCCACCCGGTTTATGGTCAGAAGCTTTCCGAAGGAATTCATAAAAAGCGTAAGACCTGCTATGGAAAAATAGATATACCCCTCGCCTGTAAACAGATAATCGCTTTTAAAGGCAGAATAGGTCCCTTGGATTATAACAGCCAGTGAGGCTATTGCCGCAGGGGCATCGTTGTTGGATTTAAGCGTAAAGAAGGAAACCAGGCCGCTTCCTATATCGGAGCTTTTCACCATTGCCGAGCAGAGAAAAACAAACAAATTGACAAGCAGGAACACCCTCATGTTTTTTTCAGGGCATATAAATGAAATAAGCGGCAGAGGATAAAGGTTGCAAAGTGAAAGATATAGCAGCACAAGAAAGATTGCGCCTGTTGCTGCAAGCTTCACAAGGCAGCTTTTTTTCATGTATGCCAGCTCCTGGGAAATTTCACGGACATCGGATGAGGAGGTGTATTCAAAATCCTCACCCATCATGTCCTCCTGCTCCTGCTGCCTTTTCTTCTTAAGGCGCCTTTGGCTCTTTGGGAACAATTCCTCCCTATCCTCTTGTTCCTCATCCTCACAGCCCTTTTTTCCGATGTGCCTTTTAAGGCCTAAGGACCGTTTGAATTCGTCCTTTTCCTTGTCTCCGAAGGAAAAGCCCTGCTCCTGTGTAAATTCGTCATCAAAATCGGTGTTTTCCATAAACTGCCTTATTTTTTCCTGACGATCGGTTTTAAGCTGCCTGTTAAGCTCCCTCACCTTAGGCAGCACCACCGTTCTGCCCTTTTCATATTGCAGGCGCTTTTCAGAGGAGGCTGTGTCTATCTCCATTGTGAGTGTAAAATCCAAATCCTCCTCATCAAAATAGGTGTTTATCTTAGGCTGCTTAAAGCCTTGCTGCTCTTTGTTTTTAAATGCAAAATCATCTTCTCTTTTTTTTGCCGTGTTTGTCTTTGGCGCGGAAAATTCCTCTGTCATGCCGGATAAGCGAAAGGGTACGCTGTTGCTTTCCTCTCTTCTAACAGGCTTTTTGGGAGGGGTATTCTTTACGCTCTCTCGCTGACGCTTGGAATTTATTTCCGCTAAAATATCGTCTACATTATAATTGTTAGCCATTGTTACACCCCTTAGGATAACTTATTTCTGAAAGCTTTTTATGCCCAGGCGCTGCCTTGCAATTTCATACATCAAAATTCCGCCGGCGACGGAGGCGTTGAGGGAATTTATCTTGCCGCACATGGGAAGGGATACCACCACATCGCATTTTTCCTTTATAAGCCTTCCCACACCCTTGCCCTCTGAGCCTATGACAAGGCATACTGCGCCTTCAAAATCAGTTTGGCACCAGCTTTGCCCGTCCATATCGGCAGCATATACCCAAACATTCTTCCTTTTAAGCTCATCTATAACAGAGGCGAGATTGGAAACCCTTGAAACAAGCACATGGCTGGCAGCTCCTGCGGAGGAGCGCATGACAGCCTCGGTCATGCCGGCGCCGTGCCTTTTGGGTATGATTACCCCATGGGCACCTGCTGCATCCGCCGTCCTTATTATGGCGCCCAAATTGTGGGGGTCCTCTATGTCGTCGCAAAGTATGAAAAAGGGCTTTTCCTGCCTTTGAGCGGCAAGTGAAAAAAGCTCATCCAGCTCCACAAAATTGCAGGCTGCGCCCATTGCGGCAACCCCCTGATGATTGATGCCTTTGCACATTTCATCAAGCTTTTCTGAGCTTACCTCCTTGACCGGAACCCCCTTCTCCTTTGCCATAGCCTTTATTTTAAGCATTATGCCTGTTTTTGCAAGCTCTCTTTGCATAAAAATCTTATCTATGCTGTTATCGGATTTCAAAAGCTCCATAACGGCGTTTTTACCTGCTGACAGTCCCTTTGCAGGTTCATTTTTTTCAAACATAACTTCAATCCTCTTTATTCCAATGAAATATATGATAAATCAGTGTTATTGTAGCATATTTGTCCATTTGCCGCAACGAAATTTCACCATAAAAGATTTTTTATATCAAAAAGAATAATTCGCAGCGTTTTCCTCCGCCAAAACTTTTCAACTGTTGAAAACCTCAAAAATGTTGAAATAATACCATTTGTAATAGATTTTTTTCAACCTTTCCGGCAGCGTTGGTTGAAAACTCTGTGGAATGTGTTGAAAAGCCCATAAAATTCATATTTTTATTGTGAAATAATAGGTTGAGAAAATTTCATGCCGGTTACAGCTTTTTACAAATTGTTTACCCATTCTTAAAAAAAAGCAATAAAAGCACAACTATTTACAACTTATGCTAATGATG
>JAHHUC010000058.1 GCA_020024215.1 Oscillospiraceae bacterium
AATCTTCTCATCAGACATTTTTCAACATTTTATCATCCTTTATGTTGAAAGCTTTTTGCTTCTGCCCTTTTAAAAAATTAGACTTTTTTCTTTATTTATGATAGTATGACTGTGTATTTAAAATTTGAGGAGGGGACATTACGAAAGCGGAAATAAGGGGAGGGACCTTTTTGGGGGAGATAATATCTCCGCCTTCAAAAAGCTGTGCCCACAGAAGGATAATTGCATCCTGCCTTGGCTCGGTGGATACACAGATAAAAATAGGTGAAATATGCGAGGATGTAAAAGCGACTATATCATGTCTTGACACGCTGGGGGCAAAATTCAGATATGAAAACTCCGTCCTGACAGTTTCGCCCATAAGAGAAAGGGCAAAATCGGTCGTATTGGACGTGAAGGAATCCTCCTCCACCTTAAGATTCATGCTTCCCTTGTCGCTTATGCTCTGTCAGGAGGCAAAAATCATCGGCGAGGGCATACTGCTTTTGCAGCCCATCTCCCCTTTAAGCGACGAGCTGCGAAGAAAGGGCTTTGTTTTCAACGGCGACAAGCTGCCCTTTGTGGTTTCGGGAAAATTAAAGCCGGGGCTTTACAACCTCAAGGGGGATCTCTCCTCACAGTTTGTATCCTCTCTTCTCATGTCCCTGCCCCTTTTGCAAAGTGATTCGGAAATAGTTTTAAGCCTTCCCCTCTTCAAGGAAAGCTATGTAGCTCTCACCATAAAGATTTTAAAGGAATGTGGTATTTTTATAGAGAAGGGGCCATCCGGAATATTCATCTGCAAAAACCAGCGATACACCCCTGCACTTATATCGGAGGTGGAGGGAGATTATTCTCTTGGTGCCTTTCCCCTTGCGCTGGGCTGTGCCTGCGGAGAGGTGAAGGTTTCGGGCCTAAGCATGGACACAATGCAGGGCGAAAGGGAGATAATATCCATAATAAGAAGCTTTGGCGGCAAGGTGGAAAGAGAGGGCAGCTCCTTCAGAGCTGTAAGAAGCAGCCTTAAGGGAACCGAACTTAGCCTTGAAAACACCCCCGACCTCATTCCTCCTGCCATAGTGCTGTCTCTTTATGCAGACGGAAAAACCACCTTTTCCAACCTCACAAAGCTGGAAAAAAAGGATGAAAAGCGGCTTTCCTTGCTTTTGGATAACCTTAGGGCAATGGGTGCGGATTTTAAAAGGAGCAAAAACGAGCTTGTGATAAACGGCAAAAAACCCCTGAAAAGCTGCACCGTCTCCTCCTTCAAGGATCACAGAATAGCCATGGCGCTTGCCTGTCTCTCCCCTCTTTGCAGCGACGGAATTATTTTAGAGGGCTGTGAAGCGGTAAAGCGCTCCTACCCCTCATTTTTCAGAGATTTTATTTCACTGGGCGGAAAATTAAGATAAAAAGTCATCAGGCGCTTTATATACCTGCTGCATTTTCTCAAAATTTATAAAAAGGTGTCCCGGGCAGAAAATTCATGCTGCCTTGGGCACCTTTTTGATTTAAGCTTAATAAAAGCCCTATTCTTCAATTTCACGGATAAAGATAAAACAGCCGCTTCCCTCTTTGCAGAATTTCCAACCCTCCTGCCCCAGAAGATTCCATTTTTCTTCATCGTCTTTCATTTTCTTGTTAAAATCAACTCCTTCAAGCAAAGCTTATCTCTATACAGATACTTCTTCTGAAAGCCGGAGCAAATCGGCATCCAAGGTTTTCTTCATATTTAAAGCTTCGTCAAAGGAATAGTGGCATACTTTTGCACACTTGATGGCAACAACGCAGTTAAACAGATTCTGCTTTGCCAGCTCCACCGCCTTTTCGCCCATCAGTGTTGCCAGAACCCTCTCCTTTGCAGTGGGTGTGCCCCCTCGCTGAACATATCCCAGAACAACCGCATTTGTTGTCACGCCTGTCAGCTGCTCAATTTTTTCGGCTATATAAGGTGCATGGCCCACTCCCTCGGCAGCAATTACTATAAAATTCTGCTTGCCGGTTCTCAAGGTGGACACCATCTTGGCAATAACATCCCTCTCAATGTTCAAGGGCCCGTTTTCAGGAACCAGAATTGAAATGGCTCCGCAGGCGATGCCGGCTTCTAAGGCTATGTAACCGGCCTCTCTGCCCATAACCTCAATAACCGAGCACCTGTCGTGGGATTGTGAGGTATCTCTCACCCTGTCCACCATCTGCACCACCGTATTTATGGCTGTGTCAAAGCCGATGGTATATTCTGTGCAGGCTATGTCATTATCTATTGTGGCAGGTATGCCTATGCAGGGAAAGCCCAGCTCCGCCACCCTTTTTGCCCCTCTGAAGCTGCCGTCGCCGCCTATGACAACAAGTACATCTATGCCGAATTCCTTCAATATCTCAATCGCCTTTTTTATGTTCCTGTCCTCGGCAAAATCCGGGCATCTGGAAGAGTAGAGCATGGTTCCTCCCCGCTCCAGGATATGGCTCACGCTTCTTAAATCCATCTCAAAAATATCCCTTTCCAAAAGCCCCTGATAGCCCCGCCTTATGCCGCAGACAGAAAATCCGCTGTTAAGCCCCGCCCTCACAACAGCTCTTATGGCTGCGTTCATACCGGGGGCATCACCTCCGCTGGTCAGCACTCCGATGGTCTTTTTTTCCTCCATCTATATCTCCTCCTTTTTTACTGCAACATTCCTGTCGCCCATAAGATTTCTCAAATTCTCCAAAAGTGAGTCGGTTATGCTCACATTAAAATCCTCATGATATCTTGTCAGCAGCTTGTCCTTTGTAAAATAGACAAACAGCATTTCTCTGCCCTTGTTTTTTCTTATCAGCTCCAGCGCCTTTTTAAAGGTGGGGTCATCCTTGTCATAGGCCTTGAGATAAAGCCCGAAATTCCCCTCCTCCTTTTTTTCGCTTATGTCTCTTACGCTGCTTATGATAAGCTTTGGATAATCCTCCCTGTCTATGCTCAATTCTCCCTCTGCCAAAAGCACCTTGGAGCTGTTTAAAAGCCCTTTGAATTTTGCATACTGCCCGGGAAAGCAGACAGCCTCCAGAGAGCCACCTATGCCCTCTATGTTAAGCAGGGCCATTTTTTCCCCTCTTTTGGTGTTTATCTCCCTTATGCTTTCGACAACGCCGCCTATTTTCACCTTTTTTCTGTCCCAGAGAGCCTCATTTTCCTCTGCGCCCTCTAAAATTTCCTCTATGGAATCTGAAAGACTGAGAAGCCTCTGCTTGCAGAAATTCAAAGGATTTCTTTTAAGGTTAAAGCCCAGCGCCTCCTTTTCCATTTCTGCCAGGGTTTTTTCGTCAAATTCCTTGGAATTTTCCCTGTTTTCAACCTCCTCCTGACTTTCGCCGAACAGGTTCAGCTGACCTGAGAGATTTTTTTCCAGTTCCCTTTGGGAATCGCCGATTATGTCATCAAGCCGCTGCATTATATAGGCGCTGCTTTGGAAAAAGGAGGAAAATGCACCTGCCTTTAAAAGCCCCTCATAGTTTTTCCTTCTCAAGCCCCTTGCATAGGTTCTTTTCACAAAATCATAAATATCCCTGAAGCTGCCGTTTTCCCTTTCCTTTTCAATTTCCAGAGAAAGGCCTATGCCCATGCCCTTTATGGAGACAAAGCCCATGTATATGTCGCTGCCCTCGGCTTTAAAATAAGCACCGCTCCTGTTTACATCCGGCGCCAGCACATTCAAGCCCTGCCTTTGTGCCTCCTCTATATAGAATTTCAGCTTATCGTTAAAATCTATAACCGAATTTAAAAGGGCTGCCATATATAGGTTTTTGTAATAATATTTAAGATATGCCGTCTCATAAGCCACCACCGAATAAGCTGCCGCATGGCTTTTGTTGAAGGCATAGGAGGCAAAGGAGCTCATCTCCTTGAATATGGCCTCTGCCGCCTCCTTTTTGACACCTCTTTTTATGGCTCCCTCACACTGCACATTGTTGTTTTCATCCTTGAAGCCGTAGAGGAAGTGCTCCCCCTCCTCCTTCATGATATCCGCCTTTTTCTTTGCCATGGCACGGCGCACCAAATCCGCCCTGCCGAAGGAAAAGCCTGCCAGCTCCCTGAAAATCTGCATTACCTGCTCCTGATAGATTATGCAGCCGTTTGTGACAGACAAAATAGGCTTCAGCCTTTCATCGAGATAGGTTATTTTTTCCGGGTGGTGGCGGTTTTCTATATATGTGGGTATCTGATCCATAGGCCCCGGGCGGTAGAGGGATAAAACCGCAATAAGATCCTCTATCTTGTTGGGCTTTAACTGGCGAAGAACGCTTCTCATCCCGCCTGATTCAAACTGGAAAACACCTATGGTATCCCCTCTTGAAAGCATTTTGAAAACATTTTCGTCGCAATCGTCTATTTTCTCAATGTCAAAGGAGGGATTTTCCTTTCTTATCTCCCTCTGGCAGTCATCTATGACAGTAAGGTTGCGAAGCCCGAGAAAATCCATCTTTAAAAGCCCCAGCTCCTCCAAAGCCGTCATGGTGTACTGTGTCACATTTATGCCGTCGCCGTTTTGCAAGGGCACATATGTGTAAACGGGATTTCTTGTTATTACAATGCCTGCTGCGTGTACAGAGGCGTGCCTCGGCATGCCCTCCAGCTTAAGGCTTATGTCAACTATGTCCCTTATCTCTTTGTCAGAGTCATAAAGCTCCTTGAATTCTTGGTCCTTTAAGGCATCCTTTATGGTGACATTTATCTTTTTGGGAACCCTTTTTGCAATTTTGTCAACCTTTGAATAAGAAACGCCCATAACCCTGCCCACATCCCTTATGACAGCTCTTGAGGCAAGAGTTCCGAAGGTTATTATCTGGGATACATTGTCAGAGCCGTATTTTTCCACCACATACCTTATGACCTCCTCCCGGCGGACATAGCAGAAATCTATGTCAAAATCCGGCATGGAAATTCTCTCCGGGTTTAAAAAGCGCTCAAAAATAAGGTTGTATTTTATAGGGTCTATGCCTGTTATTCCGCAAAGATAGGCGCAGAGGCTGCCGGCTCCCGAGCCTCTTCCCGGCCCTACCGGTATCTTTTTTTTCTTTGCGTAGTTTACAAAATCGGCAACTATGAGAAAATAATCCGTATAGCCCATCTTTTTTATGGTTTCCAGCTCATATTTAAGCCTTTTCATCACATTCTCGGAGGGATTTTCCCCATAGCGCTTTTTAAGCCCCTCAAAGCACATCCTTTCAAAATATTCCTCGTTGGAAAGGCTGCTGTCCGCCTTAAAATAAGGGAGCTTGAGCTGTCCGAAGGCAAAATCCACATTGCACCTTTTGCCTATTTCATAAGCCTGACTTACCGCTTCAGGCATATCCTTAAAAAGAAGGAGCATCTCCTCTTCCGACTTCATGTAAAATTCGTCATTTGGAAAGCCCATCCTTTCATCCTCTATAAGCGAGCCGGTGGAAATGCACATCAGCACCTTCTGGGCAAAGGCGTCCTCTTTGTTTATATAGTGGACATCGTTGGTTGCAACAAGCTTTATGCCTGTTTTTGCACTTAATTTTTTAAAGAGGGGCATAAGCCTCATATCCTCAACAAGACGATGATTCTGCACCTCAAGAAAGTAGTTGTTTTCTCCAAAAAGCTCCCTGTACTCAAGTGCCGCCTTTTCTGCCCCCTCATAATCCCCCTTTAAAAGCTTTGAGGAAACCTCGCCGCTTAAACAGGCAGAAAGGCAGATAAGCCCCTCTGTCCTGCCCTTTAAAAGCTCCTTGTCTATCCTCATCCTCTGATAAAAGCCCTCGTTAAAGCCCTTTGAAACAAGATAGCACAGGTTTTCATAGCCCTTATAGTTTTCACAGAGCAAAATGAGATGATAGGGGGATCTGTCCTCCTTTGTCTCCTTATCCCTCATGGACCTTCTGGCAACATAAACCTCGCAGCCTATAATCGGCTTGATATCTGCGCTTTTGCACTTTTTATAAAATTCTATGACAGAATACATAACCCCGTGGTCGGTGACGGCAACAAAGGGCTGATTCAATTCCTTTGCCTTTTCAACTATGTCATCTATGCGGCAGTCCCCGTCTAAAAGGCTGTATTCGCTGTGAAGATGAAGATGGCAGAATGACAAATTTCTCCCCCCTTATTTTTCCTTTTCTGTTCTTAGCTTAAAAGCCTCTCTGCTTATTTTTTCCAGACGATAGTTTATCCCCGAGCGGGATGTGCCTGCAAGCTGCGCAAGGCCCGAAAGGGATATGAGAGGATTTTCCAGCCTCAAATTGGCAGCCTCCTTTAAATTTTCGGGCAGAAGGTCAAATTTTCCCATCCTTTTAAGATAGAGTATATCCTCCTTCTGGCTTTGTGATGCCTTTACAAGCTTGTCGATGTTGGCTGTTTCACAGTTGGTTGCCCTGTTTGCCCTGTTTCGCAAATCCTTTATTATCTTTGTCTCCATAAGCATAAGGGAGCTTTTAACAGCGCCCATAAGCGTCAGAATATCCTCTATCTGGCCTGATTCCTTAAAATAAAAGACGGTCTGTCCCCTTCTTTTGGAAATTTTCGGCGTGTAGCTTATGGAGGAGAGTATCTCAAAAAGCAGCCTTTCACCCTCTTGGCCAGGCGGCAGAAATTCCATGTGATAGGTCTTTTCCGGGTCTGAAACAGAGCCGCATGCCATAAATGCGCCTTGGAGAAAATGGGGTATTTTTTCCTCGTCCAGCTCTTCTTTCACAGACTTGAGAATCTCCATCAGCTCACTTATTTTGTCCTTGTCCGAAAGACAGCAGTTGTAAAGATATGTTCCGTTCTTTCCTTTTTGCTGTGAAAAGGCCGGCCTTGTGTTTATAAGATCGGCTATGGCAAAGCCGTATAATTTTGATGTTTCTATATTTTCGGTGGAAATTGCTATACATTCTCGGTCAAATTTCTTTCCCATCAGTAATATTCCGTATGCAAATTCCTTTATGTATTTTCCTCTCAAGGGTTTAAGCGAGAAAATCTCCTCTCTTACCTGCCCTGCATAGCTCACCTTTTAACTTCCTCCTATTTGTGTAAATCCCTGTGATTGAAAAGTGCAAAATGCCCTTCCTTTAATAAATCGTTGTAAAGTCTTCTGGCAAAGGACACCGACCTGTGCTTTCCGCCGGTGCAGCCAAAGGCGATGACAAGCCGGCTCTTGCCCTCTTTTTTATAAAGCGGCAGAGAATAAAAGATAAGCTCCCTTATTTTTTCATAAAGCCCCTCTGACTCGGAAAAGGAAAACACATAATCATAAACCTCGCTTTCCATTCCTGTCTTTTTTTTAAGCTCCTTTATATAAAAGGGGTTGGGCAGGCATCTTACATCAAATACTATGTCTGCATCTCTGGGAAGCCCGTTTTTAAAGCCGAAGGACATTACCGCAACAGTCATGCAGTCTCTGCTGTCTATGCAAAGAAGGCTTCTTAATTCATCCTTTAAATCCCTGGGGGATATTTCGGTGGTATCCACCACAAGATCTGCCAGCTCCCTTATGCCGCAAAGCAGCCGTCGTTCCTTTTTCACAGCCTCCTCCAAGGCTGTCACCTGTTCATCCAAAAGCGGATGGCGGCGCCTTGTCTCCTTATACCTATTCAGAATCACCTCGTCGGAGGCATCAAGATATAATATTTTTGGGGCTGCTTTAAGCACAAAAAGCTTTTCTTTCAGCGTCCTCTGCTCCAGAGAAAATGCCAGAAAGCTTCTTGCATCCACCACAGCGGCAAATTTTCCCGTGTCCCATTTGGAATTTTCACACAGCTTGAAAAACACATCCAAAAGCTGCACAGGCACATTGTCTGCACAATAATAGCCCATGTCCTCAAGTGCGTGTATGGCGGTGGATTTTCCGGCTCCGCTCATGCCTGTGACTATAAGACAATCCATCTTTTAAAAATCCCTCTCCCTTTATAAAAAACGTATCTCCAGCTCCAAAGAAACATTTTTTTCCTCAAGAACAATATCATGAACCCTTTGGCAAAGCTGCTTTACATCCTCGCTGGAGGCGCTGCCTTTATTTATGATAAAGCCGGAATGCTTCTGCGACACCTGAGCATC
The DNA here is from genome assembly GCA_020024215.1 of Oscillospiraceae bacterium. Lineage (GTDB taxonomy): Bacteria > Bacillota > Clostridia > Oscillospirales > Ruminococcaceae > Yanshouia. Next base: position 8,015 of record JAHHUC010000058.1, read on the forward strand.
TCCCACGCTCATGCCCTTAAGGCCGCACTCTTCAATGAGCGCGGCGGCAAAACAGCCCTTGGGCCTTTTGAACACCGAGCCGGCAGAGGGATATTCCAACGGCTGCTTTTCCCTTCTTTTTAAAAGGATTTGCTCCATTTTTTCCTTTATCTGCTCCCTGTTTCCCTCCTTTAGGGAGAGGACGGCGGAAATTATGAAATAATCCTTTTTTGAAAAAAGGCTGCTCCTATATTCAAACAGACAGCCGCTTGTGTCTATGGTGCAGATATTGTTGTTTTCATCAAGATAGGTGACGGATTTTATGACATCCTTCATCTCTCCGCCGTAGGCCCCTGCGTTCATAAGCACAGCACCGCCTAGGCTTCCCGGTATGCCGTAGGAAAATTCAAGGCCTGTAAGACCGCTCTCCTTTGCCAAAAGGGCTATGGCAGAGAGAGAGGCCCCGCTTTGAGCCGAAATTTCCGATTTATCAAGGCTTATTCTCCCCATTTTTTCCCTTGTGACAACCACCATGCCCTCAAAAAATTCGTCCGGGGCAAGACAGTTGCTGCCGCAGCCTAAAACTATAAGAGGTATGCCCTCTCTTTTTGAAAGCTCCCTTATGAATATCATATGCTCTGTGCTTTCAGGATAAAGCACAAAAGCTGCCTCTGCTCCGGTTTTGAAGGATGTCAGGCTTTTAAAGCTTTTGTTACGGCTGAAGCTGATGCCCTCAGCTTCAAGCTCCTTTATTAAAATATCAGTTTTCATCTGCTCTCCTCACAACTGTCAAAGCTTAAAAAACATTGTTTATTATCTTTTCCTGAGGGGGAAGCTCCTCCTCAGGCATTCCGAGGCTCACCATAAGATCTCTTGCCGCATTATAGCCAAGCTTCTTTAGCCTTAAATTTCTTGTGGCTGCCTCAATTATAACCGCCAGATTCCTGCCCGGCTTTACCGGTATGGTTACAGTGGGAACCTTTACGCCCAAAATTTCCATAAATACGCCGTGGCGCGTTATTCTCGGGGCAAGAGTGACGCTTAAAACAGATATGGCAGAGGCAAGAAAGGCGCAGGAGGATTCGTCGGTTGTGCAAAGGGGGATCATGAATTTTTTCGCCTTTTCCAAAAGCACCGGCGGTATGGGCAGATTTCTTGTCACCACCAGAAGAGGGGGCTTGTTCTGACAGATAAATTCAACCCGCTCGTCTGCCGTCTGCTCATCCAGACACTCTATGTACCTTATTTCGGACCTGCCGAAAATCTGTATCCTTGTGTTGTCAAAAAAATCCTTAAAGCCTGCAAGGGCAAGTCCGGGTCTGTTTACCTCCGGATGATATAAAAAAAGCTTGTCAGGCTCGTCGGGAAGATAAACCTCCTTTACACCCAATTCGTGCATGAATTGCTTTAAAGAGGTCCTGAATTTGGATTCCATGATATAGTCCTCCATAGTAATTATAAGTAATTTAATTATATAATATACACAGCCTATTTTCAATGTTTAGAGCTAAGAGCCTGATATTTAATTTTTTTCTGTTTTGCTGTTCTTTTTGCTTTGTTTTATTTTTATAATATGTTATAATCTTCATATCTATAAATAAAAAACAGCAAGAAGGATGCCTATGAAAATAGCAATTTTTACAGAGACTTATCTTCCTTATATAAACGGAGTGGTCACTCACATCAAAATCCTCAGAGAGGGACTTGTAAAAATGGGCCATCAGGTGCTTATAGTGACAGCCGACACCGACCTTAGCAGCCACTGTCTTAAGGATGGTGTGCTGCGCTGCCCGGCGCTGGAATTTAAAAAGCTTTACGGATACGGCCTTGCAAGCCCCATAAGCCACACATTGGAAAAAATGATAGGCGAATTTGAGCCTGACATAATTCATATAGAGCAGGAGTTCGGCCTGGGGCTTCAGGGCATAAGGTGCGCCCATCGGCTTAATATTCCGCTTGTTTACACACTTCACACGCTTTATGACTATTATGTCTACTACATAGCTCCAAAGCCGCTGACAGAGGTGGTTAAGAAAATTTCCCACCGCTATATAAGATTTATCGCCAGAAGGGCTGATGTTATAACAGGTCCGTCACAAAAGTGCGCCGATTATCTTAAAAACGCAGGAGTCAATAAAAAGGTCAATGTGATACCAAATCCGGTAGAGGTGGAAAGCTATGGCAAGGATGCAGTCAGCTGTGAGGACAAAAGGGCGCTGAGAGACAGGCTGAAAATACCTCAGGATGCCTTTCTCGGCTGCTTCTGCGGAAGGCTCGGAAAGGAGAAAATGGTGGATGAGCTTTTGGATATATACCAAAAATGCACCGATGACAACACCTATCTTCTCATAATAGGCGACGGCCCTTCCAAAAATGAGCTTGAGGAGCAGGCCCTGAGGCTTAAAATATCCCAAAGGGTAAAATTCACAGGAGCTCTTGCCCACGACGAGCTGGTTCCCTATTATGCAATATGCGATTTTTATGCAACAGCCTCGGTTTCCGACACCTATTCCATATCCATGCTGGAGGCACAGGCCTCCGGGCTTTATGTGCTTCAGAAATATGACATAAAAAATTCCTGCCAGACAAAAACCGGAATAAACGGACAGCTTTTTAAGGATGCTGCCGAGTTTAAGTCCATTTTGGATAAGCTCAGAGCCATGACAGAAAAAGAAAGGGAGGAGCTGTCTGAAAGAGTGAGGGATTCTGTGAAGGAAAGAAGCGCAATGGCAATAGCCAAAAGCATGACGGAGCTTTATTCTCAGGCGATAGAAAAAAAGAAGAGACAGAAAATGTAAGCGAAAGGATTTTAAATTGAAAACATTTATCATAACAGACAGCACATCAGAAATTTCACAAAAGACAGCAAAGGAAAACAACATATGCGTCATACCCATGTGCGTAAGCTTTGCAGACAAAAGCTATCTTGACGGCGTGGATATGTTCCATGAGGAATTTTACAAAAAGCTGGGGGAGGCCTCACAGCTTCCCACCACAACTCAGGTGACACCCCACAGATTCAAGGAGCTTTTTGAAGAAATTTTAAAGGATGAGGAGGCGGAGATATACGGAATATTCCTCTCATCAAAATTGAGCGGCTCTTACAATTCCGCTGTAATAGCAAGGGAGGAATTGGGCCCGGACAGAATATATCTGACCGATTCTCTGACTGTTACAGGCGGCTTGGGGCTTTTGGTGTTCATAGCAAACGATTTGAGAAAAAGAGGCTTTGGCGCTCAAAAAATAAAGGCGGAAATAGAAGCTTTGATCCCCCGTGTAGAGTTGATGATGTGCCTTACAACACTTAAATATCTTAAGGCCGGGGGAAGAATTTCCTCAGCCTCGGCAGCTGTGGGCAGTCTTTTGAAAATTGTGCCGGTGGCAAAAATAGAAAACGGGGAGATTATCTCCATCGGCAAGCTGCGCGGAAAAGCTGCCGCTATGGAATTTATCTTTTCAAGGCTGGAGGAAAGAACTGCCGATACAAGATACCCGGTTTCCTTTATGCACGCTCAGAATGAGGAAATGAACGAGAAAATGATTTCAAAATATAAGTCGGCTTATCATTTGGAAAATGCACTCGTTTTTCAAATGGGCCCTGTGGTGGGAACCTATTCAGGACCCGGCTGCTTCGGAATAGCATATATAAGAAAGTAAAATATTAAGCTCTCATTTTTATGGGGGCTTTATATTTTACTTTTTTCTAAAGCCTGACGGTTATTTTTTTTAACCTGTCAGTTGAATAAAATTTATAAAAACAGACTGATAATAAATCTGTTGATGAAATTTTAAATTTTTAATAATGCAAGAAATTAAATTCTTTGAAAAGCTTTTTAAGAAAGCTGAAAAAGCGGATTTAATAAAACAATGCAGGAATTAAAGTTATGCCAATATCGGCTTTTCATGTGCAAAATTAAATTCTTTGAAAAGCTTTTTAAGAAAGCAAAAAGGCGGATTTAATCACAAAATGTTAATCTGTAACATACGCAGGCACTAAAGTTATGCTGAAAGCTTTCTTTCATGTGCGAAATTAAATTCTTTGA
>JAHHUC010000059.1 GCA_020024215.1 Oscillospiraceae bacterium
ACATAGGAAAGACCAAAGAAAATCTTATTATTATTCTTAATGACAACGAGATGGCCATTTCAAAAAACGAAGGGGCGATGGCAAAATATCTTGCTGCCATAAGGAACAAAAAAAGATATTTTGCCCTTAAAGACAGCACTGAAAAGCTTCTTTCATCAGTTCCTTTTGTGGGAGATGAGCTGAGAAACGGTGCCTGTAAGGTTAAAAAGAGCATAAAGCAGATATTTTATGTGGGAACTTTTTTTGAAAACCTGGGCTTCAGATATTATGGCCCTGTAAACGGACATGATATAAAAACTCTCTGTGATGTTTTAAATGATGCAAAGGAAAAAAATGTTCCTGCTGTTATTCATATAAATACCCAAAAGGGCAAGGGATATCTTCCTTCGGAGGACAATCCCGGTGAATTTCACGGAATTTCAAAGTTTGATCCCTTTACAGGGAAAACCTTGGGCAAATCCCAAACAACCTTTTCTGAAAATTTCGGCCATTGGCTTTTGAAAAAAGGCAGGGAAAACAATAAAATATGCGCTGTAACAGCTGCTATGGAGCATGGAACCTGTATGCAGTACTTTGCAAGAGAATTTAAGGATAAGGGCAGATATTTTGATGTGGGAATTGCTGAAGAGCATGCAGTTACCTTTACCGCATCTCTTGCATGCGGCGGTGCAGTTCCCATATTTGCAATATACTCCACATTCCTTCAAAGAGGCTATGATCAGCTGATACATGATGCATCAATAGAAAAGCAGCACATTGTTCTGGCAATTGATCGCGCAGGCATTGTAGGAGATGACGGAGAAACGCATCAGGGACTTTTTGATGTGGCATTTCTCTCAACAATTCCCGGTTTTACAATCTTTTCGCCGTCAAATTTCAAAGAACAGGTATATATGCTCAATTATGCCGTTGATAAAATGAATACTCCGGTGGCTGTAAGATATCCAAGAGGTGCAGAATCCGAAAAGATTTCCTCATATGAGCCAACCGGAAGAGATTTTGACATAATATCCAAAAATTCGGATACAGCGGTTCTCACATATGGCAGGCTTTTTGCCGAGTGTGTGAAGGCAGCTGAATCGGTGGATTTTGATATTGTGAAGGTGAACAGAGTTTTTCCTGTTTCGGACAAGCTCATTGCTTCTCTTTTAAAATACAAGAACATACTCTTTTTTGAAGAGGGTGTATTAAACGGCTCTCTTTCCCAGCGAGTGTCAGCTCTTCTTATGGAAAAAGGTTTTTCAGGAAGGGTTAAGATACACGCAATTGATAATTTTGTGCCGCAGGGAAGAATTGACAGCATGACTAAAAAGTTGGGCTTGGATGCCGATTCTATGATTGAAGAGGTCAGCTTGTGCAGGGCGATTTTGGAGGATTAAATGAAAAAAAGACTTGATATTGCTCTTGTTGAAATGGGTTTTGCCACCGGAAGAGACAAGGCCAAAGCAATAATAATGAGTGGACAGGTTTATGTAAACGGCCAAAAATTTGACAAGGCAGGGGATGAAGTCTCGGATACTGACAGGATAGAGGTCAGGGGAAATCAGATTCCTTATGTCAGCAGAGGCGGGCTCAAGCTGGAGAAGGCCTTGAAGGTTTTTCCAATTGATTTGCAGGACAAGGTGTGCTGCGATTTTGGTGCTTCGACAGGAGGCTTCACCGATTGCATGCTTATGAACGGCGCCAAAAGGGTATATGCCTTTGATGTTGGATATGGTCAGCTGGCGTGGAAGCTCAGAACCGATGACAGGGTAATAAATAAAGAGAGAACCAATGTAAGATATTTAAAGCCAAAGGATGCCGAGCCGGCAGATTTTATAAGTGTGGATGTTTCGTTTATATCCTTGTCGCTGATTTTACCTGTGGTAAAGTCCTTTCTCAAGCCCATGGGTGAAGCAGTTTGTCTTATAAAGCCCCAGTTTGAAGCAGGAAGGGATAAGGTTGGCAAAAAAGGTGTAGTCAGAGATATAGCTGTACACAAGGAGGTAATAGAATCTGTCATTTCGCTTTGCAAAGCCAATAATTTATCTGTAAAGGGACTTGACTTTTCACCTGTTAAAGGCCCTGAGGGCAATATAGAATATCTCATTTACTTAAAAAACGAAGACAGCCTGAGCTCCTTTGAACCTGATATCGCCAAAATTGTGGAGATATCGCATGAGGAGCTTAGAAAAGAACAACAATAGTTGGGTAGGATTTGAAAATGCGTCTTTTAATTTCTCCGAATTTAAAAATGGAAAATGCAGAGGAAAAAATTCTTTATGTAGCTGAAAGCATTAAAAAATATGCCATGCAGCCATGCATGTTAAGAAAAACCAAGGATTATTTCAAGATAGCTGATGCTGATATCTTAATCTTGGACACAATAGATGATTGCGATATAGTGGTTGCCATAGGTGGGGATGGAACAATATTTCATTCTGCCTTTGATGCGCTGAAATATGACAAGCCTGTTCTGGGAATCAATGGAGGGAGGCTGGGCTTTCTTTCCCAGATGGAGATAAATGATCTTACCCCATTGGAGGACATAGCAAACGGAAATTACAGGGTTGAAAGACGTCTGGTTCTGGAGGCTTTGATTGAAACAGACAAAACCTCTTACAAGAGGCTTGCTATAAATGACATAGTTTTTTCAAGGGAAAGCAGGGGAAGGATAATAGATTTGGATGTTTCCTGCAACGGAGAATTTGTGGGAAGATATCGTGCTGACGGACTTATCTTTGCAACTCCCACAGGCTCTACTGCATATTCTCTTTCAGCCGGTGGGCCTATTGTGGATCCTTCTATGGACTGCATAATATTTACACCCATATGTTCACATTCTGTTTTTGACAGATCAATATTATTTAATTGCAGCAATGAAATAAATATAAGTCATAAATTCCCCGATAAAGATGATCACCTTATGATAATTGCCGATGGTAATCCTATAATTGCAAAGGAAAATATTAAAAGTATAAAAATAAAGATGTCGCAGAAGAGGACAGCCTTTATTTGTATAGAAGGAAGGACATTTTTTCGCACGTTCAACCAAAAGTTCAAATAGGAGGGAAAGTTATGAAAACAAAACGTCACGACAAAATTTTGGAGCTTATCTCCAATCAGAACATCAACACCCAGAAGCTTCTTTTGGAAAAGCTTTTGGAAGAAGGCTATGATGTGACACAGGCGACTGTTTCCAGAGACATAAAAGAATTGGGAATCCACAAAGTCAGAAACTCCAATGGCAAATATTGTTATATTCCCGAAAAGAATATGCTGAAGAACAATCTCAGCAATAAGTTCTCTCTTATTTTTTCACAGGCAGTTATCAGCATAAATTATGCCAACAACATCATAGTGATAAAGTGTCATACAGGTATGGCAAACGCTGCCTGTGCCACCTTTGATGCCTTAGAAACAGAAGATATTGTAGGTACTCTTTCAGGTGATGATACATTTATTGTCATTTTAAAATCTGAAGAGGCAGCAAAAGAAACCACACAGAAATTAAAAGAAATGATTGGCAGATAAGAGGTAGCAAGAGATGCTGTGGGAACTGGATATTGAAAATGTTGCGGTTATAAGCAAGGCTCATATATCTTTTACTGAGGGCTTCAATGTTTTTACAGGTGAAACCGGAGCAGGTAAATCAATGCTGCTAGGTGCCATAGGCGCTGTTTTGGGCAGCAGGGTGAGCAAGGATATCATAAGAACAGGTGAAACAAAGGCAAGGGTTACTGCACTTTTCGGAAATCTGCCTGAAAAAACGGTTGAGGCTATCCATTCCCTTGGTTTGGATGTCAGCGATAATGAGGTGGTTATTTCAAGAGAAATAACAGCAGAGCGTTCTGTTTGCCACATAAACGGAACTGTTACAACTGCGTCGGTGCTTAAATCAATAGGCAGACTTCTGGTGGATATTCATGGTCAGCGGGATAACTATGTTCTGGCAGATCCCTTGAGCCATCTTGGCTTTATTGACAGCTTTTCGGGAAATGCCGATATCTTAGAACAATATCAGAGGGATTATTCCAAATTGATGGAAATTTCAAAAAAGCTCAAGGAATTGAGCATAGATGAAATGCAGAAGAAGCGCAGGCTTCAGGAGCTGGAATTTGAGATAAATGACATATCATCGGCAGATTTGAAGCTGGGTGAAGAGGAGTCACTTGTTCAGAGAAAAAGAATAATAAAAAATTCTAAGGAGCTTGTCAAGGCTCTTTCTTTAGCCAACCACCTTTTTTCAGGTGACGATGAATCCGATGGTATAATTTCTATGCTTGAGCAGGCAGAAGGCTGTATCTTTTCCTCATCCGAGTTCATTCCTGAGATGGCTGAGGTTTTAAAAAAGGTGACCGATTTGAGATATGAGCTTGATGAGTCTGCCGAATATATAAAGGACAGGCTTTCAGAGCTTTCCTTTGATGAAAATGAGTTGGAGCTTATAGAGGAGCGTTTGGATGTCATCTTTAAGATGAAGGCTAAGTACGGAAGCAGCATAGAAAAAGTGCTGGAGCACCTTAAAAATGCAGAGGAGGAATATAAGCTTTACTGTGACAATTCAGAGTTGACCGACAGGCTTAACAAGGAATTTTCCGAGGCCTTGAAAAAAGCCGGTATCTCATCTGACAAGCTCACAGATTCACGGAGGAAGGCAGCCGGTAAATTTGCCTCTGCAATAAAAGCGGAGCTTGAAATGCTTTCCATGCCCAATGCTGTTTTGGATATTCCTATAAAGAAAACCGAAATGACAAAAACAGGAGCAGATGAGCTTGAAATTTTTATTTCAGTAAACAGCGGCGAGGAGTTAAGACCTCTTGCAAAGGTGGCTTCCGGAGGAGAGATGAGCAGGATTATGCTGGCAATAAAAAATGTTGTATCTGCAAAGGATGATGTGCCTACTCAGATTTTTGATGAAATTGATTCAGGGATAAGCGGAATTGCTGCCGGAAAGGTTGGCAGAAAGCTTTATGAGGCTTCAAAGGGAAGGCAGATAATATGTGTTACCCATCTGGCACAGGTTGCTGTTTTTGCAGATAATCATCTTCTTATAGAGAAAATGACCTCTGACGGAAGAACATTCACAAGTGTCAAAGCAATTTCAAAAGATGAAAAGGCTGAAGAAATTGCCCGCATAACATCCGGAGAAAATAAAAGTGAGGCAGCTCTGGCAGGGGCTAAGGAGCTGTTGGATTTTGCAGAAAAAGAAAAATTATGCATATGACAGAAAAATAATACTTGATTAGCTGTTCAATATATGATACAATATGAAAGCAATTTGCATGACGGGCGTTTGTTGCTCTGCCATGCGGGTATGTGGGTTCTGTGCGACAGGGCTTCGTGAACCATGTCAGGCGGGGAACCGAGCAGCATTAAGCGGATAACCTTGTGTGCCGCAGATTTTCTGCATATCCGCATGGGAGAGCATCAGATGTTCGTTTTTTATAGGGGGGACTTTTTGCATGGCACTGGCTTTATACAGGGAATACAGACCCAAAAGCTTTGATGAGGTATGCGGTCAGGAGCATATTGTAAAAATTCTTAAAAATGAAGTTGACAAAAACAATCTTTCCCATGCATATCTTTTTGTAGGTCCAAGGGGAACAGGAAAAACCACCTGCGCCAAGCTTTTAGCTAAGGCAGCCAACTGCCTTAATCCTGTAAACGGAAATCCTTGCGGAGAATGTGAAAGCTGTTTGGCTTTTGATGAAGGCAATCACCTTGATATAACAGAAATAGATGCTGCATCAAATAATGGTGTGGAGGACATAAGAACTCTTCGGGATGAAGTTACATTTTCTCCCAATAAGTCAAGGTATCGTGTATATATCATAGATGAGGTACACATGCTTTCACAAAGTGCGTTTAACGCCCTTTTAAAAACCTTGGAGGAGCCTCCTGATTATGTTATATTTATTTTGGCAACAACCGAAATATACAGGGTGCTTCCAACAATTATTTCAAGGTGTCAGAGATTTGATTTTAAAAGGATAGATGAAAGTGTTATTTCAGAACGCCTGAAATTTATTTCTTCAAATGAGGGAATAGATATAACAGATGAGGCTGCAACACTGATTGCAAGACTTTCTGACGGCGGAATGAGAGATGCTGTTTCTCTTTTGGATGTGTGCAGCGCTGACAGCAAAAATATAACTGAGGACCTGGTTTCCAAGGTTTCCGGAATTAACGGCTGCGGCCATCTTTTTAAGCTTTGTGAGTGTATAATTTAAAAAAGACCGGGAGATAGGCTCTCTTTGGCTGAGTAGTGCTTTGTCAACGGATTAAGCCCTCAGAGACTTTGTCATGACATCATAATCCACCTGAGAAATTTGATGGTTGTCAAAACCATTTCAAAGCCATGGAAAATAGTCAGATGCATGGCATTTGAACAGGAAGCCTTGAAGAAACAATCCGATAGGATATCCATGTCACAGCTTCTTTATTGCATTGATTATTTTCAGAATTGCAGTGCAGATATGTCAAGAGGAATCGACAGCAAAACAGCTTTGGAAACCGCCTTTTTGATAGTGTCAGATGCAGACAATGCGAAAGACAGCCAATCTCTGACAAGTCGAATTGAAAGACTTGAGGATCTTGTGTTTAAGCTTCAAAATCAGCAGCAGGAATATATATCTGAAAAAGTTGCTGATCAGGAAAAAAACAGAGACAGCCGCCATACAGAAATTGCATCAGATGCTCATGAGGCTTCAAAGAAAGAAAGTTACGAGAATGGCTCTGCTATAAAAAGTGACGGCGATGCTGAAAAAAAATCTCTTGCAAAGGTTACAGTCTTTGAGATGTGGGGGAGCGTTCTTTCACAGCTTGAGGTGCAAAACAGCTCAATATACAATATGCTGGTGGGAACAAAAGCATATTTTAACGGAAAGCACGTTCTTATAGATGTGAGCAATCCGCTGCTTTTGAAAATGCTCAAGGATAACGAATTTACAAAAACAAGCATCAAAAAGGCCATATTTACCGTCACCGGCAAAAATTATCCCATAGGCCCATATAAGGGCGACAGTTCGATTGTTGTTGAAAAAGATCCCTTAGAGGATTTTATAAATAGAAATAAAAACACAGAAAATTTCAATATCAGATAGGAGATTATCTTTATGAAAGCAAGATTACCAAAGGGCTTCGGCGGCCCCACAAATCAGAAGGATGCTATGAGACAGGCTCAGAAAATGCAGGAAATGTTTACTCAAAAGCAGGCTGAATTGGAAGAGATGGAGTTTACATCATCAGCAGGCGGCGGTGTTGTAGAGGTTAGAATGAACGGTAAGAAGGAGATCCTCGATCTTAAAATCAAGCCTGAAATTGTTGATCCGGATGACATCGAGATGCTTTCTGACACCTTGGTTGCAGCAATAAATGATGTGATCAAGCAGGTTGAAGATACCTCAAATGAGGAAATCAATAAGATTACAGGCAGCTTCAACATTCCCGGACTTTTCTAGGATATGGCATATAATGTTGCCTCACTCACAAGGCTTTGCGAACAATTTGAGTCACTTCCCGGAATAGGCAAAAAGACCGCTCAAAGATTGGCGCTTTATGTTATATCGCAGCCAAAGCAAAAGGCAAAGGATTTTTCCGATGCTATTTTAAATGCTGCTGACAGCATTAAAAGATGTGCTGTCTGTCAGAATCTTACAGACAGTGAGCTTTGTCCGGTATGCGCTAACCCTACACGGAATAAGAGCATTATCTGTGTTGTATGCGATCCCAGAGATGTTATTGCGTTTGAAAGGCTTAACGAATTTGACGGGGTTTATCATGTGCTTCATGGGCTTATTTCTCCTATGGATAGGGTAGGGCCTGATGATTTGACAATAAAGGAGCTTTTAAAAAGGCTGGACGGAAGTGTCAAAGAGGTTATTATGGCTACCAATCCAACAGTTGAGGGAGAAGCTACTGCTATGTATATTTCAAAGCTTATAAAACCCTTGGGAATAAAGGTGAGCAGGCTTGCTTATGGTATTCCTGTGGGAGGAAATTTGGAGTATGCAGATGATGTTACTTTGTTCAGAGCCTTAGAGGGAAGAAACGAAATGTAACATTTTGTTTTCATTTTTTCATATTATTATTTAATGATTTTGTGTATCATAATGGAGGAAAGGTGGTGTATCTGTGGTAAGTAAGGAAAACTTTAAAAGGATAGCTGAAAACAGACAGGTGCGCCACGAGTACTTTATTGAGGAAAGTTATGAGGTGGGCATAGAGCTTTTTGGCACAGAGGTCAAAAGTCTCCGCGCCGGTGCAGTCAGCTTGAAGGACAGCTGGGTTGACATAGAAAATGGCGAGCTTATTGTCAAACAGATGCACATAAGTCCTTATGAAAAGGGCAATATATTCAATCGTGATCCAATGAGGGAGCGGCGTCTCCTTATGCACAAAAAGGATATATTGAGGCTGTTTGGCCTTTGCAAGCAGCAGGGCTACACACTTATCCCGATATCCTTATATTTTAAAGGCTCTTATGTTAAGATGCTCCTTGGACTTTGCAAGGGCAAGAAGCTTTATGATAAGCGTGAAGATGCCGCAAAGAAGGCCGCAAAAAGGGATGTTGAGAGAGCCATAAAAGAATCAAACAAATAGCTACCTTGAACTTCCTGTTAAAATATGGGGATGTAAAGGTTTCGACGGGGATTTTGAAGCAGGATAAGCGAGCAGTGGGTGGGACCACTATAATACCCAAAACTTTAAAATTAAACGCTAACGATAATTATTTAGCTGCTGCCTAGTTTAGGCTGCCGTCATGCCCGAGAGTACCACGGCTTGGGATCATGGCGTCGATTAGTGGTGAACCGCGAGAGGAATTTTTCCGCACTCTAACGGAATGAGGAAATACCGAAGCAGCAAGCCTGTTTGCCGGCGTGCTGTGGGGGGAAGCTTAAAAGACAAACTATGCTCGTAGAAAGTTCTGTGAATGAGTTTTCGGACGGGGGTTCAATTCCCCCCATCTCCACCAAAAAAAGCGAAACACTTTTGAAAAAAGGCCAAAAGCCTTAGAGAATCAAGGTGTTTCGCTTATTTTTATGCCGAAAAAACAGCTCATTTTTCAAAGCTGCAAAAGGGTCTTTCCCTCCAACTATCGGGAGTTGAAATCACATATTTCGGCATTTAGAAGCAAAAGCAAGGGTAGTGAAATCCCCTCTGAAAACAGAAGAAAGTGGCGACGTTCAAGGAACATCGCCGCATCTACTTCTGCCTGCACTGCAAGCAGTTTTCGAGTTTTCAAATAGCGGTCTTGTATCCAAGCAGTCGATATTACTAAAATAGCCGGTGTTACAGTCGTTTTCGCAGCAGTCCTGCCACAGATAGGAGCAAATACAAAGAACAAAAAGAAATATGCTATCTGAAAACATATGTGGTGCTGTTCTGCGATGAAATGGATACCATGCCGCCCTTTGATGTTCTGCTTCCTGTTCTCTGAAGGACGCTCTTGCCTTCTGACACTTTACTTATTGATGGCGTTTTTAGTAAGTCCCTATGGTTTGCCAACGGCGATGTTCCGGCTGCCGGGTAAGGTGTAGAGCCTAAAGTATGCCGTTTGGGATCTGATGTATGGCTAAGAATGAAAATAGTGATTTTCAAGCAGGGAACTATTGTTTAGCGTAATTGAAAAGTTTATGATTGTGTGGTAGTATAAATTAACAAGAAATAAAAAGTTACCTTTATGGTTGAACGGAGTCTATCTCAGCTATTTTATGTATGGTTGGTCTATGGCAATGTCTACTTACAAGGTGTTGAGCTTAGGTGGATACGACAGACTTTCTAATATATTAAAAGCATATACTGTGAATTCATCAAAAAAACTTGTGCTATGAGCAAATGGCTGTGGAATCAGATGCTAGGTTAAGAATTGGGGAGAAAAGAGCATGATGGAATTGAACGCTAAAGTAAAATTGGCACTGGAAGAAATTCATTTCATAGAGAGATATGAGAACTTATCAAATATTTACAATGATAAAAAGACACCCTTAGATGAGAGACTGCGCTATTTTGATGGGGAGATTATTATTGACAGTCTTACACAATTAGGATATAAAGTGGACTTTAATAGTGAGGAAAAGTTTTTCAAAATTATAGAAGAGCAAATAGGAAAATATACATTTGCGGCAAATATTATTTTAGATTGTGGCATGGTAGATTTGGTTTGGATAGTAAAGGAAAATGGAACGCTTATTTTGGGGATGCCTATCGGACAGTATTCTCGACTGATGATAGACCCAAAGTATCGCATAAAAAAGCCTATTTTTGGAACCTATGAGGACTTAGATGAGATTTTCAAAATCGCATTTGAGATGTACGAAGATTTTAAAGTTGCCTTTCTCAATGGATGATGGAGATATATTTGAAGGAAAAGCTGCATTGAATTCACAGTCTGTGGATTATGTGGCGGTAAACCATGCAGCCACAATCCTGACTCAAACGCCCATTCAAAATATCCCTAGGAAAAGGACTTCCTTCCTTTGGGAAAAGATCTAAACTTTGCGGACAGTATCGTTATGACCATTACAGCGTTCTGTGAGGAAAATGAACTTTTGGATCCTGTTTTTCCAAGGAAATACACCCTACACCAGACTCATTCTTATAAGGTCGGGTTTTTTATGGGCTGATCCCGAAGCAGGATTAGGAGCTGAGCATCTGCCAAGGTATGACTGCGCCGTTTTGCCGGAGTGAGCCTGGGTTCAACATGGCCCCCCAGAAGGGAACACTCTAAGATATTTTAATTCAGAGAAAGAACAATTATACTTTGCAGCTTTAAGGTGGTTTTGGTGCGTTTGCTGCTGAAACTTGCTTCTCTCAATAGTGTTGATAAAAAGTCAATCGTTAATTTTTATAAAACAATATCAAAAACCGCCAATTTGTGATATAATCTAGCTGTTCTATACGCTCCACGGAACTGATCGCCCGCAGTACAGATGCGGTACGGACCTACTACCACTATGCCAGCGATGAGATGGGGTCAACCACCCATATTGTTGATGAAACTGGCAAACTCCAAAACCGCTATGAGTATGACGCCTGGGGAAACATTACGGTCCAGGAGGAGGCCGTCCCCAACCGCTTCAATTTCACCGGTCAGCAGCTTGACCCCATCACCCGGCAATACTATCTCCGTGCCCGCTTCTACAATCCGGTCATCGCCCGGTTTACTCAGGAGGACACCTATCGGGGCGATGGGCTGAATCTGTATGCCTACTGTGCGAATA
>JAHHUC010000006.1 GCA_020024215.1 Oscillospiraceae bacterium
TGACCCTCTGCTTGTAAGGCAGATGCTCTCCCAGCTGAGCTAAACTCCCATGAACACTTTTGTTACTCGGTGTATCCCGGCGACGTTTATTATAATACATCAAACAGACAAAAAAGTCAATCCTTTTTTTGCATTTTTTTAAGGAATTTCAATTTTTCTTTGGAGAAGGTGTATTCTTTATTGCAAAAATGGCATTGTACAGATATTTCTTCCTCTTCATCTATCATCTTCTGAAGCTCCTGTGCGCCCAAGGAAGCAAGTGCTCTTTCCACCCTCTGCGATGAGCAGTCACATCTGTAATGTGCCTCTCCCTCATCAATTATCTCCAATTCAAAGCCCTTTAAGGCTTCCTCAAGCATATCCATAGGAGATAAGCCGCTTTCAGCCATAGCAGAGACACTTCTCATGCCTGCAATGCTGCTTTCCAGTTTATCTATGGTGCTGTCATCAGCTCCCGGAAGAAGCTGGATGAATATTCCGCCTGCTGCTTTACAGCTCAGATCAGGATTTACAAGAACACCCAGTGCGCATACTGTGGGAATCTGCTCGGAAACTGCAAAATAGGAGGTTATGTCATCGCCTATCTCGCCTGTTGCTATATTACAATAGCCTGTGTGAGGCTCTTTGTCCCCTGAATCCCTTATTACAGAAAGCAGACCGTCAGTTCCTACGGCTGCGCCCACATCCAGCTTTCCCTTTGAATTGAGGGGAATTTCCACAACCGGATTCTGAACATACGCCTTTACAGAGCAGTCACTTCCTGCAACTGCTATAAGACTTCCGGCAGGTCCGCCGCCGTTTATTCTCAAGGTCACAGAGCTGCCCTCCTCCTTCATCATGGAGGAAATCAACACTGCACCTGTTGCAAGGCGCCCTAAGGCAGCTGTCACAACTGCGCTTGTGCTGTGTATTTTTTCTATTTCATCCACAATATCTGTGGAATTTATGCCGGAAGCCAAAACAGCGCCGTCCTTTGTTATTACTCTTACAAACTTTCCCAAAAAACTACTCCTTTTCTGCGGCAAAAATAAGCCTTTCGCAGCTGCTGTTTGATGCCTGCTCAAAATTTTCGTTGTAGATTTTGAGAATTTTGAACTTATTATCTGCCAAAGCCTTTTTTATTTGTTCTATCGGAAATGCCCTTTCGGTGATTTCCTCGGTAAATCTCTGATAAAGACCATCTTCACCCATGCTGAAAAAGTCCAAAGTTATATCTGTAACAAGCCCATCTGTTGAATTTCTCCAGCAGCATACTGTATCGTCCTTTTCAAATATAAAGCTGTTGTCCCCAAGCACCCTTTGGTGCTTATAAGGTGTATTTATGTCAAAGACAAATACTCCGCCGCTCTCCATAAAAAGAGACACCCTTGAAAAGGTTTTTCTCACGTCCTCCATGCTCTCTAAATGGTTTAGAGAATCAAGTGTGCAGACACAGCAGTTTATTGTTCCATAGAGGTCTATCTCTCGCATATCCTGATTTAAAAAGAGTATATTCTCCCCCCTGCTGCACGCTTTCTGCAAGGCCTCACTGAGCATTGAGGCGGATGAATCAACAGCTATGACATCATAACCCATAGCTGAAAAGAGGATTGACAGCGTACCTGTGCCGCAGGCCAGATCCAAGAGGATTTTATCCTTGCCGCTGTGACCTTCCATAATTGTGTGGAAAAATTTTGCATAGCCCTCATAATCCACATTGTCTGTGAAAAGATCATAAAAACGGGCAAAATTATTATAGCTTTCTGTCACTGCCAAGTCTCTCCAAAACCATCTTATAGCCGTCGGTTCCATAATTGAGCGAGCGATTGACACGGCTTATGGTTGCTGTTGAAGCCCCTGTTGCAGCCACTATATCGCTGTAAACCCTTCCGTTCATAAGCATGGATGCCACTCTTATTCTCTGTGAAAGAGCCTTTAGCTCCTGAACTGTGCAAAGATCCTCAAAAAAATCAGAGCACTCGTCCCATGTCTGAATTTTTAAAACTGCCGAAAGCAAAATATCTATATCATTATCTTTAATGTGTGGATTCATTTATACTTCCCCCCTATTATTTTAGGTCACAACATCTACTGTAATTTTAACACACTAAATTATAAAATCAACACTTTTTAATCAATTTGTCAAAAAGAAGCAGTTTTTTATATCTGTTATTGTTCACTTTCATCCTGTTCATCTGAAACAAGGTCATCAACTATATCCCATATATCCTGCACGCCCTGTCCTGTGACAGAGGAAAAAGGTATGGTTGTAAGTCCCTCGTCACAATCAAGGCTTCTTGCTATGACCTTCTGCATTTCCTTTACCTTGTTTGGTGTAAGCTTATCCGCTTTAGTGAGCACAACTACAAACGGGATTTCATTCTCTATGAGAAAATCCACCATCTGATGATCGTCCTTTGAGGGCTCATGCCTTATATCCATCAGCACAAAGGTGAGCAAAAGCGGGCGGTCACAGGCAAAATAGCCATTTATGAGGGAGGAAAATCTTCTCTTTTCCTCCTTGCCCACCTTTGCATAGCCATATCCGGGAAGATCCACAAATCTTAAATCCTCAAGCCGATAGAAATTTATTGTGGCGGTTTTTCCCGGAACGCCGCTGACCCTTGCAAGAGCCTTGCGGCACATTATCTTATTTATAAGTGAGGACTTTCCCACATTGCTTCTGCCCACAAAGGCTATCTCATCTCCCACAGGCTGAGGAAGCTGGGACATAAGTCCATAGGAGGCTTCAAATTTTACCAGATTAGTATTCATCTTAAATCTCCTAACAGCTGACCTGGCAGGCAGCTTCCCTTGTTTCGGCACAGTGGGGGCAGATTGTCTGCTTATCTTCTGAAATTTTCTTTTTGGGTATGCACAAAAGGGCGTTTTCCAAAACTGTCTCAATAGATGAGGCGGTTATAAATTCTAGCTTTTCCCTTACCTCTTTATCTATTTCGGACAAATCTCCTTTGTTATCCTCAGGTATGATGACCTTTTTCACACCAAAGCGATAGGCCGCCATAGTTTTTTCCTTCAAGCCTCCTATGGGAAGAACTCTGCCTGTGAGGGTTATTTCACCTGTCATTGCCACATCACGCCTTACAGCCACATTGCTTAAAGCAGAAAGCAGCGCCGTGCAGAGGGTTATTCCGGCAGAGGGCCCATCCTTTGGAACAGCTCCCTCAGGCACATGGATATGTATATCCTTGGTTTTATAAAAATCCTCGTCCAAGCCATACATCAGCGCCCTGCTTCTCAAAAGGCTTACGGCAGTATGTGCAGATTCCTTCATAACATCTCCTAAATGTCCTGTCAATTCCAGCTTTCCGGTTCCTGGAAGGACTGCTACCTCTATCTGAAGCATCTCTCCGCCGACAGAGGTCCATGCCAGACCATTGGCTATGCCCACCTTATCCTCTGAAAAAATTGAATCGGGCTTCACCATTCTGGGGCCTAAAAATTCCTCCACATTGCTGCTCATCACCGTTATTCTGCCCTTTTTTCCGGAAACGATCCTGACTGCCGCCTTGCGCATGATTTTGGCTATAAGCTGCTCTAACTTTCTGACTCCGGCTTCTCTTGTGTAATAATCTATTACCTCAAACAGCGCCTCATCTGAAATTCTTATATTGTTGCCTGTCAGGCCGTGGCGTTTTCTCTCCTTTGGAACAAGATGCTCCTTTGCGATTGAAAGCTTTTCATTTCTGGTATATGAGCTCAGATTTATTATTTCCATCCTGTCATATAAGGGGGCGGGAATGGTATCTGCATTGTTTGCCGTAGCTATGAACAGCACCTTGGAGAGATCAAACGGAACCTCAATATAATGATCTCTGAAGGAAAAATTCTGCTCCGGATCCAAAACCTCTAAAAGTGCCGAGGAGGGATCACCCTTATAATCTGTTCCCAATTTGTCAATTTCATCAAGGAGCATAAGGGGATTTTTGGATTTTGCCCTTTTCATAGCCTCCATAATCCTTCCGGGCATAGCTCCCACATAGGTTTTTCTGTGGCCTCTTATATCAGCCTCATCCCTCACTCCGCCGAGGGAAATCCGCACATAGTCTCTCCCTGTTGCCTCGGCTATGGATTTTGCAACAGATGTTTTTCCAACTCCCGGAGGGCCCACAAGACAGAGTATCTGTCCCTTCATATCAGGGGCCAATTTCTTTACCGCTATGGATTCTATTATCCTGTCCTTTATCTTTTCCAAGCCGCAGTGGTCCCTGTCCAAAATCTTTCGGGCCTGCTGGAGGTCGGATTTAATTTCATTCTGCCTGTTCCACGGAAGAGCCATACACTCATCCAGATAGTTTCTTATAACAGCTGCCTCCTGAGACATAGGGGACATCTTCTGAAGCTTGTTGCACTCCTTTGTCAGCTTTTCGGCTGTATCTATGGGCAGATTGAGCTTTGCTATCTTGTTTAGGTATTCGTTTACCTCATCGTCAAAATCATCTGTTTCTCCCAATTCCTCAGAAATTACCTTCATTTGCTCTCTTAGGTAATATTCCTTTTGATTGGTGTCCATCTTGTCCTTTACCTTCTGGTAAAAATCCCTTTCAATGGCCAGAATCTCATTTTCTCTTTCAAGTATGCCGGCGAGCAGCTGGAGCCTTCCAAGAACAGAAGATTCCTCCAATATCTTTTGTTTATCACCTATTTCAAATGCTGCGTTGCCCGCTATAAACTCCGAAAGGGCAGCAGGGTTTTCCTGAAGAACCACGCCCAGCATAATTTCCTTCGGCATCCTGGGGGAAAGCTCGGAATACCGCTTAAAGAGATCCTTGACCGCCCTCATCATGGCATCGGCAACCTCTCTGTCGGCTTTTAAAAGACGCTTTAAGGGGGTTTTCTTTACCTCGGCAATCAAACAGCTGTCATCATCTATAAGATTTACAACCTTTGCCCTGTAAAGTCCCTCAACCATAACACGAAGTCCGGCTCCGGGAATTTTTATGACCTGCTTTACCTCTCCCACTACTCCCACAGAATATATATTGTCCACAGTGGGATCTTCATCCTGCACATCCTTCTGTGCGGCCAGAAAAACCTTCCTGTCATGCTCTGTGGCATATTCCAAGGCTGCTATGGACTTTTCTCTTCCTATATCAAAATGCAGCACCATTTTTGGAAATAAAACAATTCCTCTCATTGCTATCATCGGGAATGTGGGGTTTACTTGTTTTACAGCTTCATTCGGCATGGTGACACCTCCTAAAATTTGCGTTTGCAGAATAAATTATAGCCTGTGATTTTAAAAAAATCAACCGGTCTTTTTTTTACAATATTGCATCAATTTACCCCTTTGGGGTGCTGTTTATTTTACATTTTCCTTATTTTAAAAAAGTTTTCCCATATTTCAGGGAAAACTTTCCTAAAACTTTTAAATTGCTGCCCTAGGATCTTTTCTTTCTGTCCTTGCTTTTTGAAGCGGAAGCAGAGGGGATCAAAAGCTCCTTGACAGTTCTGGAGTTATCCCTGACGAACACAGGCTCCTTACCTCTTACAGAATCCGGTGTGATAACAACCTTTGATATGCTGTAATCAGACGGAACAGAAAACATTGCGTCCTTTAAAACAGCCTCCAGAATACCTCTTAAGCCTCTTGCGCCGGTCTTTTTTTCAACCGCCATGTCTGCCACCTCTAAAAGCGCATCATCTTGGAATACAAGCTCCACGCCATCTAAGGCAAACAGCTTCTGATACTGCTTTATCATAGCATTCTTAGGCTCTTTTAAAATTCTGACCAGAGCATCCTTATCAAGGTCTTCCAATGCGGTGATGACAGGCAGCCTTCCCACCAACTCGGGAATAAGTCCGAATTTTACAAGGTCATGAGAAATAATCTTGCTCACAATCTCGTTTTCTTCCTTTTTGGAGCGTATGGGGGCACCGAAGCCCATTGTTTTATCAGTGAGCCGCTTTTCAATTATCCTGTCGATGCCGTCAAAAGCACCGGCACAGATAAAAAGAATATTGGTGGTATCAACAGGTATAAATTCCTGCTGAGGGTGCTTTCTTCCGCCTTGGGGCGGAACATTGGCAACCGTGCCCTCAATAATCTTCAAAAGCGCCTGCTGAACTCCCTCGCCTGAAACATCCCTTGTAATTGAAGGATTTTCGCTCTTCCTTGCTATTTTATCTATTTCGTCAATATAGATAATTCCCCTTTGAGCCTTCTCTATGTCATAATCCGCTGCCTGAATAAGCTTCAAAAGTATATTCTCAACATCCTCACCCACATATCCTGCCTCGGTGAGAGTTGTGGCATCAGCAATGGCAAAGGGAACACCCAGCATTTTTGCCAGAGTCTGGGCCAGAAGGGTTTTGCCGACTCCGGTGGGGCCTAAAAGAACAATGTTGCTCTTTTGAAGCTCCACGTCGGAATCGGTATTAAAAAATATTCTCTTGTAATGGTTGTAAACGGCAACGGAAAGCGCCATCTTTGCGCTGTCCTGACCGATTACATATTCGTCAAGCCTTTTCTTTATTTCCGAGGGCTTTAAAAGTGCCTGAGGTTCGCCTTTTTCTTGCTCGGCATAAGCTTTCGGTTTTTTGAAACCCTCACTCTCCTCCTCAAGGATGGAGTTGCAAAGCTCTATGCACTCGTTGCAGATGCACACGCCGGGACCGGCTATCATTCTTTCAACCATGTCCTGTGTCTTACCGCAAAAGGAGCAGCGTGACATCCTGGAATCATCTCGTGCCATATAGTCTCCTTAAAAGTTATCTTTTTGTAATAACCTTATCAATAAGTCCGTATTTGCAGGCATCATCTGCGGACATAAAGTTATCTCTCTCGGTATCTCTCTCTATCACCTCAAGAGGCTGACCTGTATGCTCAGAAAGCAGCTTGTTCAGGCGCTGCTTGACATTCAAAATCCATTCTGCGTGTATCTTGATATCGGTTGCCTGACCCTGAGCGCCGCCTAAGGGCTGATGAATCATGACTGTGGCATTAGGCAGAGCCATTCTCTTGCCCTTTGCGCCTGCTGAGAGCAGAAAAGCTCCCATAGAGGCTGCCATTCCCACACATATGGTGGAAACGTCACACTTTATATAATTCATCGTGTCATAAATTGCCATGCCGGCAGTGACAGAGCCGCCGGGAGAATTGATGTAAAGGAAGATATCCTTATCCGGGTCCTGGCTCTCTAAAAAGAGAAGCTGTGCCACAACCAATCCTGCGGTTACATCATTCACCTCGTCGCAAAGCATTACTATTCTGTCATTTAAAAGGCGGGAATAGATGTCATATGCCCTCTCGCCTCTGTTTGTAGTCTCAATGACTGTTGGAACCATTGCCATAAATTACTGCACCTCCATAAAATATATGTACAGTTTTTTAAGAATTATTCCTCAGTTTCTTCTTCCTTCTTAGCTGCTGTCTTTTTAGCTCTTGTCTTTTTGGGAGCCTCCTGTGCGCTCTCCTCTTCTTCCTTCTTGGCAGAAGCCTTCTTTGTTGTCTTTTTGGCAGCTGTTTTCTTTTCCTTGACTGCCTTTGCGTTCTCAACTACAAAGTCGAGAGCCTTCTTGCAGCCTAAGTCCTCTGCCAAATCCTCAGAGGAGATGTAAAGTTTAAGCTCCTCCACCTTGGACTTATACTGCTCTGCCAATCTGGAATACTCCTCTTCTACCTCCTGCTCGGTAGCGACAAAGCCTTCCTTAGCTGCAACAGCCTCCATAGCCAGACGGCTCTTCACCTGATTTTCTGCCTGAGGTCTGAAGGATTCATAGAATCTGTTCATATCCTCGCCTGTATACTTGAGGAAATCTTCTAATTTTAAGCCCTGCATAGCAAGACGCTGTGCAAAGTCCTGTACTAAATCCTTGATCCTGTTTGTAATCATGCACTCGGGAAGCTCAACCTCCATAGCGCCTATGATTTCATCCATTACCCTGCCTTCAAATTCCTGATTTGAAAGCTTTTCCTTCCTTTCGGAAAGCTCCTTCTTGAGATTTTCCTTATACTGCTCAAGAGTGTCAAATTCAGAGGCATCCTTTGCAAGCTCGTCATCCAATTCGGGCAGGATCCTCTCCTGAATCTCGTGAAGCTTTATCTTGAACACCACCGGATGTCCTGCAAGGCTTTCCTCCTGATAATCCTCGGGGAATGTAACATTGATGTCAAATTCCTCACCTGCAAAATGACCTGCGACCTGATCCTCAAATCCGGGAATGAAGCTGTCAGAGCCTAATGCCAAAGGATATTTTTCTCCCTTTCCGCCGGGGAATGCAACGCCGTTGTCAAAGCCTTCAAAGTCGATTGTAGCCAAATCGCCAAGCTTTGCAGGTCTGCCTTCAACAGTTGCAGTTCTTGCATACCTTTGTCTTACATCCTCAAGCTCCTTAGCCAAGTCCTCCTCTGTTACCTCAGAGTCATCCTTAACTGCCTCAACTCCCTTATATTTGCCCAGCTTTACCTCCGGCTTTGTTGTAACTGTTGCCTTGAAGGAGAAGCCCTCGTCATTTACATCTGTAACCTCAACCTCAGGCTGATCCACAGGCTTTAATCCGGCTTCCTTAACTGCTGCTTCATAATTTTCGGGGAAGAGCTCGTTGATGGCATCATCGTAAAATACACCCTTGCCATATGCTCTTTCGATCATTGCTCTGGGAGCCTTGCCCTTTCTGAATCCGGGAAGGGCAATCTGCTTGGAATTTTTCTTAAAGGAAGCGTCAACTGCCTTTACCCATTCCTCACCCTTAACCTCAACTACGATCTCGCTGCGATTGGTCTCGATAACCTTAGATGATACCAATGTCATAAAATTATTCCTCCTGTTTTGCTTACGTTTACATCATGGTAGTATAGCACAACTTCTTTCTAATTGCTATACCCATTTTTAAGATTTTTGTTAATTTTTACAATGAAATCGGCTTAAATTTAAGGAAATCAGCCGAAACCAGATAAAATTCGATGTTTTTATATTGCCCCTGCGTCGCCATATTGTGACTTTTACCGTGAAGATGGCCATAATAGCATCTCTTTACACCATATTGCTGCATTATGGAAATCATATTCCCTGTTTCCCTTCCCATAAAAACAGGGGGATAATGAAGAAAGGCTATCCTTTCCTTGTTCTTATCCTCAGCGCTTTCAAGGGACATTCTAAGCCTTCCCTCTTCTCTTAAAATAAGCTTTGCGCTGCTTTTTTCTCCGTCCTCCATCATCCAGCCGCGGGTTGCACAAAGCGACTTTCCATCGCGGACAATGCTGTTATTATGAATAAAATCTATGCTTTTTATGCCGTTTTCACACAAGAAGGACCTCATTTTTGAAATGCTTTCCCACCAGTAATCATGATTGCCCTTCACAAGATACTTTTCTCCGGGAAGTGAATCTATAAGCTTAAAATCCGAAAGCGCCTCATTGAGGCTCATTCCCCATGAGGTATCCCCTAAAAGGATGACGGTGTCCTTTTGTGATACGCTTTCTTTCCAGTTAAGGGCTATTCTCTCTTCATAGTTTTCCCAGCCCTTGAAGATGTCCATTTTTTTGTCAACACTTGTGGACAAATGCAAATCGCCGATTACAAAAACTGCCACGGCAAAACTCCTTTTTAAAAATTAAGATCCCTGCTGTTGTTTTCATCAGGCACAAAGGCCCCTCTGTGAATTTTAAGCTGCTTCACCTTAAAATAGCAGTTTCTTAAGCACACAACCTCATAAACATCAAATGATATTTCCAAATCAATGGGATTTTCAGCTAAAAATTCCATTGCGGCCAATATTATTTTTCTCTGCTTTCTGAAATCCACATATTCCATAGGCTCTGCTGCGGAATTTTCAAGTCTGGTTTTAACCTCAATGAAGCACAGCCTTCCTTTTTCCTCTGCCACAATGTCAATTTCCCCACGTCTTGTTTTAAAATTCTTTTCAAGGATTTTAGCCCCTTTTGATTTAAGAAAGGAAAGGACAAAATCCTCTCCCAGCTTCCCCCGATAATTGGAATTTATCATAGAGCCACCTATATTTTATGCCTTTTGAAAAAGCTTTTTCTGTGACAGGGCGATATGCCGTATTGCTGCAAGAGCGCATAATGCTCCCTTGTGGGATAGCCCTTGTGCTTTTCAAAATTATACTGCGGATATTCTTTGGCCAAATCCTGCATGATGTGATCTCTTGTGACCTTTGCAAGAATTGAGGCTGCGGCTATGGATGCGCTTTTGCTGTCTCCCTTTACAACTGCCAGCATTTCCTTATCAATGGGAGGCAGCTTGTTGCCGTCGATTAAGATGAGGTCGGCAGATACACAAAGGCCCTCAACAGCCATTTTCATGGCAAGGAGCGTGGCATTTAAAATGTTCACCTCATCTATTTTTTCAGCTGAGGATATCCCTATTGAATAAATTGAATTTTCCTTTATTACGGGAAACAACGCCTCTCTTTTCTTTTCGCTGAGCTTTTTTGAATCATCTATCCCATCAATGATAAAGCCGTCATTCAATATGACCGCAGCAGCTACAACCGGACCTGCAAGGGGGCCTCTGCCCGCCTCATCAACTCCGCAAAGAAGAAAGCCCTCCTCCCTCTTAAAGCCTTTGTCAAAAAGGTAAAGACTGCTATCTTTCATTTCTCAGCCTCGGAAGCTCCAAGGAGATTCTTCCCAACATTCCGCCTCTGAACTCGTCTAAAACTGTCTGTGCAGCTCTTAAAGTGTCAGGAACTCCCCCTGCTAAAATCATTTTCCTTTTTTCTGCCACCAGAGAAAGAAGCTCAAAAGAACTCTTTCCCTCAGCCTCTTCCCTTTCTATTTTATATCTTTTTGAAAAATTGTCAAAGTGGTCCCTTGCCAAAATTTCGCACAGTGAACAGCCTAAGTCCTCAATGTCCATTACCTGATCCTTTACTGCGCCTGTAAAAGCAAGGTTTTTGCCAACCTCATTATCCTCAAATTTAGGCCATAAAACACCGGGCATATCCAAAAGCTCGCTTCCGTCGTTCAGCTTTATCCACTGTTTTCTTATGGTGACGCCGGGTCTATTCTCAACCTTGGCCTTCTTTCCTCCTGCCATGCGGTTTATAAAGGAGGATTTTCCCACATTGGGTATTCCCACCACCATTATTCTCAGGGGCCTGCTGCCCATATTTCTTTTTTTAAGCCTTTCAATAAGCTCGGCGCACGCCGCTTTGACTGCCGGCATAACATCCTTGAGCCCCATGCCGTTTCTGCAATCCACAGGTATAGCTGCAATATCTCTTTGCTTAAAGAACTCAACCCATTGCTCTGTAATCTTCTTATCGGCAAAATCAGCCTTATTTAAAAGGATGATTCTGGGCTTTGCACCGACTATTTTGGCTATTTCCGGATTTCTTGAGGAATAGGGTATCCTGGCATCCCTTATTTCCACCACCGCATCCACCAAGCTCAGGTTTTCCCTCATAAGCCGTCTGGTTTTTGCCATATGCCCCGGAAACCATTGAATCAAATTGTCCTTCTGTGCCAATTTTTTTTACCTCTCAAACTTAAGTGAGCTAAGCTTATCAAAGGGCATCAGCCTCCAATATGCCTTTCCCATCACCATTCTTTTATCTACCTGACCTATTCTGCTGCCCCTTGAATCATAGGAGCCGTTTCTGTTGTCGCCCAGAACGAATATATGGCCCTCCTTGACAGTAAGCGGAAATTCCATATCATACTGATTGTTGGTGGGCGTAAATGTGTAGGGCTCGTCCAGCTGCTCGCCGTCTACAATTACAATTCCCTGTGCAAAGTCAATATCCACAGTCTGACCTTCGGTGGCTATAACCCTTTTGACCAGAGGGTCGGTGCTGTATGAGGGCTGTGTAAGCACCACAATATCCCCATATTTCGGCTCGTAGAAAAGATTTGAAACAAACATCATATCTCCCTCCTCCAATGTATCAAACATGGATGAGCCTGACACCACAGTGGTTCTGCCAAGGAAGGCAAAAATAAATATGACCATCACCGGAACCACTACAAAGCTTTCAACCCAGCTGTAAATATTGGCATATTTTTTTGTTTTTTCATCCTCCTGCTCCAAGGGGGGGCAGTCTAAATTTTCAGCATCAATTTTATCCAATGCTTCCTTTTCTCTGTTTGCGTTTTTTTTGCCAAACAACCCTTTTTCACCTCTTGCAAATCAAAAAATAACATTATAAAAGCAAAAAGGGACAAAACTGTCCCTTCATCAAATCCTTGCTTATCTTCTTGCTTCCTTGACCTTGGCAGCCTTGCCCACACGATCTCTGAGATAATAAAGCTTGCCGCGGCGTGTTCTTCCCTTTCTAACAACCTCAACATTTTCAATGATGGGGGAATGAATGGGGAACACCCTCTCAACGCCAACGCCATGAGAAACTCTTCTTACTGTGAATGTTTCCTGAACATCGCCGTGCTTTCTGGCAATGACTGTTCCTTCAAACATCTGGATTCTGGAGCGATCGCCCTCCTTGATTCTTACGCTGACACGAACTGTGTCACCGACAGAGAACTGAGGGGGATTCTGCTTGAGACAGGGATTGGAAATCAACTTTAATGCATCCATGATTTTACCTCCTTATTTTTGTCAGACATTCGTGCCGCTTGGGCAGAGGACTGTCAGCATTTCACATTTGCATTATGAATATGAAACTCCACCGCCGGAAAGCGGCGTTCACATACCTTTGTATTTTATCATGCAAAGCATACTTTTTCAATAGGTATTTTGATTTTTTTCATAATTCGGGCAGGATTTTTAAAAACTTATAGTATTTAGTAAGCTTTTATATACTAAAAGTTTATATTTTTATCCCATTTTAATTGAATTTACCAGCATGGAGATATAAACAGCTGCGGCAAATTCTCTCGGCATTATTTCAGCAAGCGCCCACATTGCATCTGAAAGCTCCTTCTCCTTCAAAAGCAGCTGTACCATAAGAGCTGTTATACTTCTGTTATCCACTGCTCTGGCTATGGCTGAAAGTATTCCGAAAACCTCGATATCAGAAATTTTTCTGCTTTCATATGTTCCGCCAAATTCCATATATGCCTTTAAAATTTCTTCATTGTATTCCTTAAAGGAATATACCCTCACAGGTGAAATTTTATATACAATTCCTGCCATCTCAGCTATTCTTATGAGCATATCGGAGGGATTTCTCAAAAAGCTGCCCTCGCCTAAAAAGCCGCTTACAGATTTTGAATCCATAGTCTGAACCGCCCTTGAAACAGGGCGAAGCAGCATTTCATCTATTATCTTTTCAGCATTTCCCATATAGCTTTTAAGAGCTTTGAAGTTTATGCTGCCCTCGCCGCTTTTAAAGGAGAAAAACATTCCCTCCATATAGCCATATGCCTTCATGGTGTCGTTATATCCTAAAGCTGTATTTCTTTCATAGCGTGAAATGTCAAATTCCAAAAGCGAGCCCAAATTCCAATAGGGCCTTATCCTAAGCACAGGATATTCTTCATTTTTTGCTGTTTTATTAAAGCCCACCGCCTCAAGGTCAACTGCCACTATATCCTCGGCGCCGTTGTCGATAGCCAGATTTATCGGGAGATTGTCATAATAGCCGCCGTCAATAAATTTCCTGTTTCCTATTTTCCAGGGCTTGAATATGGGAAAGCAGGAGCTGGATGCCAAGAGAAAATCGCACAGCTTTCCCTTTGGTATATCATCTATCATCATTCCCCAGGGCTTCATTCCGGGTATCTCCACAGTCATAAGCCCGAAGCAGGAGGAGGATTTTCTCACCTTTTCTTCATCAATGCACTTCTTTATTATTTCATAGATTTCACCTGTGTCATAGCTGCCGTCATTTATCATGTCAGAGACACAGAATCGCACAATATCCAGCGTGCTTTCAATGTAGGGTATATCCTTTTCTGTTTCATGAAAAAGCTTTTCAAAATCTATATTTCTCCAAAGATATTCCGCTTTTTCATAATCCCCCTCTGCAATCATGGCGCCGTTCAAGGAGCCTATTGATGTTCCTGTGATTATATCCCATGTTTTGCCCAGTTGGTTAAATGCCCTCCAGGCGCCCATCTCATAGGAGCCCTTTGCTCCGCCTCCGCCCAAAACAAGAGCCTTTTTCATATATTACCTCCTATTTTAAATAAAACGTAACTTTCCCTCTGTGTTTTTAAAATTCCCTGCCAAATAAATAATTTTAAAAGGCAGCAGCACGAAAAAGCTGCATCGGCTGACCTTGAGCTAGCTTTTTAGACAGCATACATTATAATCTTTCCGCCTTGGATATTTATATTCATATTTAAAATGAGCCTACTTGTATTTATGTCACATTTCTGCCTTCTCTTTTTAATGTCAGAGCAGAGTATGCTGTCATAAAAGCTGTTGTTATCATACACCTATTATAATATTTTTCACAAGCAAAATGCAAACAATAGTTTTATTACCTTGGCTTATGAATAAAAAAGATTATATTTCCAAAACTCAGATAAAAGTATATTGAAGGGCATTTCATAATATAAATTTAACAAGAGGAGATAACTATGGCTTTTAAATTTTTATCCAAACAGGAAGAAACAAGCGAAAGAACAAAGCTTATACAGAGCATAAATCAGGTCAAATCGGAATTGAAGCAGAATGAGGCACTTTTCAATCTTTCCTTGAGCTCTGACATGATCGACTTTGCCATCCACAAGGATATTGCTCTTAAAGCGCAATACAATTATCTTCTGAAAAAATATAAGGAACACACATAGAGGAGGAAAAATGGAAAAATTTATTTACTTAATAATGCTTGCCGCCTTTGCCGTATTGCTGCTTGCCGCAATAAAAACAGGAACCTTTAAAAATCTTCTGTTTTCAGGACTTGTTTCAACAGCAGTTTTTCTGATGCTGGGAGCTTTAAGGCTTCTTTCGCTTTTTAAAATAGGCATAAACATTTTCACATTGTCAACCGTGTTTTTTTTAGGCCTGCCGGGACTTACCTCCCTTCTTTTTTTCAATGTGCTGTCTGTTATCTAGTGTAAGCAGAATTGAAGGAAAAATTTATTTTTTATTATCCTATGAAAAAGGGAATTTCTATGCTAGAATATACTAGAAGTAAGCAGCTTGGAAAGGGATGTTTAAATGGAAATAAAAAAAGGCATAAGCATGGAAATTGAAAAGACAGTTACAGAAGCTTTGCTTGCCAGCAGTGTAAAAAGCGGTTCGGTGGAGGTTTTCGCAACACCCATGATGATTGCCGCTATGGAGGAAGCATCGGCGTCTCTCGTATCCAATCTTCTGGAGGAGGGCAAAACCACGGTGGGGATAGAAATTTCTGTCACACATTCTGCTGCCACACCCTTGGGCATGAAGGTGAGGGTAATATCAGAGGTGACGGATGTTTCATCCAATGGAAAAATAATAAGCTTCAAGCTTGAAGCCTTTGATGAAAAGGAAAAAATCGGCGAGGGAACACACAAAAGAGCTGTTGTTGACAGGGAAAAATTTCAGCAAAAAACCTTGGCAAAGCTTGAAAAGTAAAAATGAGGGCCTGCACATCAAAATGCAGGCTCTCATTTTTATTTTTCACAATAAAAAACACCGCCCCGTTCCTTGGAGATAGAAACGGGGCAGAAGCTTTAAAGCGCTACGCTTTTTTAAAAAAAGCCTTAACTTTAATAGGTCTTACTTAGCTATTAGCAAGCAGCACCTGTGCCGGGGTTGAAGGGCTTGCCTGTGTTATCGCTGGGCTTAACTTCCTCAACCTGGGGAGCCTCAACTTCAGGAGCCTTAACCTCAAGCTCTGTGTCAGAGATAACGAAGGAACCTAATGTTCTTGTTCTCATAACATAGCACTCATCAGCATCATCATACTTAGCCTTAGCATTTGTGATGTTGCCGCTCTTATCTAAAGCGTAGAGGTACTTGCCTTCTTCAGCGTATACTCTTAAAGTACCGATCTTATTGAAGGAATCAGAAGCCTCAACATTGATGAAATCTAAGTTAGCGTTAGGATATTTAGCAGAGATGGATGCGTTGAAGTCATTGTTAGCAGACAATGTGAGCTTGCCCTGACCTCTTGTATCAACTGTGAATGTAGCTGTATCGGAATCAATGATAACGATTTCTTCCTCGTCATTCTCGTTGTCAAAGTAGAATGTCTTGCGATCCTTTTCTACTGTGTAGTCACCATCCTTGTTGTTGCCCTTGGGGTTGTATGCAACAGAGAGGTTTACATCAAAGCTGTTTTCCTTGTAATCGAGTTCGTCATCATATTTCTTATCACTGCCGCTAAGGCTGCTGTTCTTTGTAGCAGACTTGTCAAGAGAAATCTTTCCATAGATGTCTGTTGTCTTTGTTGTCAAGGAATCCTTGATGGAAACTGCTACATAGTAAGCATAGGACTGACCGCCGGTTAAAGTTTTCTCTGTACCACCTAAAGCCTTGAGAACAGAGCCATCTGTCTTCTTCTTTACAAGGCTTGTGCTCTTAACATAATCCTTGCCCATCTGCCAGTCAGCCTTGAGCTTTAAGCCCTTAACTGCATCAGACTCATAAACGGTAAACATTGTTGAACCGGGCTTACCCTCAGCATCAGGCTCAATACCTCTGATAGGATAATAAACTGTATCACCATAAACAAACTGGTGAGCACTATCATACTTAACGCTCTTTATATCTTCAGCGTCATCATCATAGTAGCAAGCCTCTCCAACCACATTACTCTTGTCGATCATATACTTGAGATTTGTGTCAGCTGCAAAAGCAACAGAAGCCATAGACATTGTCATAGCTGTTGCTAAAGCCATAGATAAAAATTTCTTCATCATTTTTCCTCCTTAAAAATTTGAGTTTATAAGATAAGCGCTCTCCACTTCGCTTAGCTTATTATTTTTCATCTAAAAGAGAGCTTTCTCTCTTCTGTGACATGAGTATAACACACCGATTTCAAAATTGCAAGTGTTTTTTTATTTTTTTGTAATTTATTTGTAACTATTTGTCCTCCTCATAGCTTAAAAAGGCTTTGCCGAGATTTATGTCATTGGTTACTGTTCTTGCATCAAAGCAAAAAACAGCCCTGTCATAATTTTGAAGCTTGAGGTCATAAAGGTCTGAATTATCTATGCTGCTTGGATCTATAAATGTGACGTGCCTGAAATCCACCGCAAGGAAGGGCAGCACGCTCAAGGCGTTTTTATCCCCTATTATAAGAAGGCTTCCGAATCTGCCGCCGGAGGAATTTATATCTATATATGGGCTGTGCCCTCCGTTAATTGTCACAAAGCCATCCTCAAAAAAGCCCTTGGGATAAAGGCTGTAATATTTTTTGGTCTTTTTATTGTTTCTGTGGACAACAGAATATGCCCTGCTGCTTTGATGCTCATATATAGATGTGAGATCTCCCTCTATCCCCTTGAGGGCAACCCTCTGCGCCAAAGAGCCCATAATTTTATCCTGCCTGTGAAAAACAGAAAACTCGTCTATTTCCATTGGCGTCTCTCTCATTTCCTTCATTACGGCACGATATATATAATATCCCCCCAACGAGGTGTTGAGATTTTCCGTCCTGTAATAAAGATATTGATCCCTGACTGCAAAAAGCTCTGAATAGCAGTCCACCCCCCTCACGTCGCCGCCTGCCATTTTATAGCATTCCTCGATCAGTCTTTTCTGATTGAATATTGCCGCTCTTTTTGGCAGCTCCTGCTGCTTTATGGCTATTGATGTGGGAACTATGGCAAAATAGGTGGGTATGCTGCTGACCTCTGCAAATTTTTTTACAGTCCTGCTGTTTTCAGCTGAAAAATCCCCTATTTTAACATCCTCCAAAAGATAATCCAAGGTTATGAAAATTCCGTCCCTTTGGGAGGGTGAAAGCCTGTAAAGCAGCTTTGGGGCAATTTCCCTTATGTTGTCCGAAAGCAGAAGCGTCTCCTTTGTCATTCTCTCAACATAGGAATAGGAGCTTTCACCATCCTCTATTTTTCCGTCATAGAAAATTCCGTATGCGCCTATAAAAAGCGCAGGGAGCATAAAAAACACCAAAACAAGCACGGAGGTTATCCTTTTCATCTATACTCCTCCTTCCAAAAGGGAAAATGATGCAATCAGGAGCATCAACACAGCAATTATCAGCACAACTGCCCCCTTGAAAAAGCCGGATGCCACTTTTTTCAAAAAGCTTCCCCCGGCATATATAAAGCCGGTGGCTACAAAGGCTGAAAGAAGCACAGAGGCAATATTTGCAGCCGAAAAATAAAGTGTGTTGAAATCCAAAAGCGGTGCACCTGACATAAACAGCAAATTTTTGAAAAATTTCAGGCTTTCATTCAAATCCATAGGGAGAATAAAGGAAAAGGCCGGTATGCTCAATATAAAAACCAAAACCGAGGTGAAAACAGCCCCATCCTCACTGAACCTTGAAATTATAAGGTAATCTGCCAAAAGGCACAATCCAAAATAAAGCGTAAAGGCAAAGGACATACCCAAAGGCAGCAGCAGTATATTTATATAAAAAACAGATATGAAAGAGCCTATATAATTTCTTGTTTTCTTTTTAAGGCGCCTGCCCCAAAAGGAGACGGCAGCACCTATATTATCCCAAAGAGAAAGCCCCAGCCTTTTTATAAATTCCCTTATGGTGGGGGAGAAAAAGGGATAAAATGCCCCCTTTGGCATATTAAGCATAAATATTTTTCCTATCCCCCTGCCCATATCTCCAAATGCAGACAGATAAAGATAGACCTTCAAAGCACAAAGCAGAGCCAAAAGCCATGCAAACAAAACGCTTTCTTTGCTTTTATAATGGTAAAACACATTGGAAATTATGCCGTCGAGCTGATTTACAAGTATTATCTCTTTGCCGCAGCCCCATATGAACAGCACAATGCCCTCTGCACAAAGGTCAAGTGAAAATTCCTGCCCCTTTTCCTTTAAATAGGCCTTTGGAGAAGGATACGGCCCTGCAAAAAGCTTTGGAAAAAACAGCACATAAAAAGAAAAATCCAGCTCGTTGAGGCTTCTTCCGCTCACCCTGAAAAAATTTATCGCCATTATGTCAAAAAACAAAAAGGAGGCGGCAATCGGAGTATCCGGCGTGAAGAAGAATCCTGTTGCCAAAAGCGCAGCCCCACTTTTTATCATGAGCATATCAAGGCATAATTTGATTTTTCTCTCGCTCAAAGTAAGCCTTCTTAAAAAGAAAATAAAAACCAAATCTATAAGCGGGAACAAAAGAAATCTGAAGGATTTGATGTCGCATGAAAAAATAAACAGAAGTGAAAAAAGGCACAGCAGACCGTCCCTCATTCTGCCCTTTATAAAAATTCCTGCGGCAGTTAAAATGGGGAGAATAAAAAACACAAAGCTTAAATCTGTTATCGCCATTATTCCTTTTCCTCTTGCATAAGTTTTATTGCCTCGTCATATGTCATGCTTGTATTGAGCACCTTTAAAAGGGAATTGGTATTAAGAGCTGTGGGAAGCCCCATTTTTATCAGCAGAGTTTTTCTTCTCTGTGCAGAATCGGCGCTTCCTGTAAGCTTGAATTTGAAAAGCTCCCTTGATGTAATCCTTCTTTCATCTGTGCTTTCCTTGGTAAATCTTTGAAGATTTTTCTCTATGAGCTCTCTCTCCATGCCCTCTACGCCCAAAAGCCCCTGTGAGGAGGGCTTTTTCTTTCTTCTTTCCTTTCCCTCAACCTCGGGGAGATATACATTATATATCTTTGCCCTCTCGCCGCAGAAGGATTTTATATAGCTTCTTATTTTAAAGCCGGCCTTGTCAGAATCTGTCAGCACTATTATTCCGTTTTTGCACGCCTCTCTTTTCAGATATTCCTTCAGTTGGGTGCTTTTGAAAATTCCAAAGCCCTTTGTCTCTATAATGTTGCCCTCAACTATTGAAGAAACCTTCATCTTGTCATATTTGCCCTCAACTATGATGGGAAGATCTATTTTAAGCATTTTTCCTACTGCCTTTCTCTTAAAGCCTCCATTGCCTTTATGCAGGAAATTTCCAGAAGTGTTCTGTCATCTAAGGATTTGCTTTTAAGCTCGCTTTCAGCCTGACACATTATTTCAAATGCCTTGAACAGGGCTGTTCTTGAAAATTTTGCGCCGTCTTTGTAATAATTTCTCATGCGCCAGGAAAATTTTTCATTCAGCTCCTTTGAAGCCAAATCGCTGCTTTTTCCCTCGGCTTTTGCAACATTGGCAGCATAAAGCCCGTAAAATGAAAGGGTAAGGTTTGATACAATCTGTATAACCTGTGTTTTCTGAGACAGCAGAATGTCTATCTCCTCCATAGTCTCTTTGATATTTCCTTTAAGCATCAAAGATGCCAGATTGTAGATGTTGGCATCCTCCCTTTTGCTGCATATGCTGTCTATGTTTTCTTTTGTTATCCTTTTGCCCTTTCCCACATATAAAGAAAGCTTTATACATTCATTTTTTAAAAGCTCCATATCCTCCTTGCAAATTTCCATCATATAAAGGGCAAGCTCGGCTGAAAGCTCCACCCCCTCTTTTTTGCATATGGCCCTCAATTCATCTCTTAGAACACTTCCTGTGTGCTTTAAAATGTTTACGGCGCAAAGCTCCTTTGAAAAAAGCTCCAAAAGCCTTTTATCCTTTGATTTTCCCTTTGCATCAAAGCTGTCCTTTACTGTTATTACAAGCCTGTCGCCGCCTTGTGTGTCGGAACAAAATTCCAAAAAGCTGTCCCAAAGCTCCGATGGGACAAGCGAGCTTTCAAAATCATCTATAAACAGAGCTTTCTGCTCTCCTGTCAGGGACACCATTCCTGTTCTTTCCAAAAGCGCCGAAAAATCTGTGTCCCGGCTTTCATAAATTTCGCAGAAATAACCCTCCCTCTCATACATGTTCAAAAGCTTTTTCCGCATGGAAAGCCTTAAAAAGCTGTCATTTCCATAAAGGAGGCATCTTGGATGTATGTCACCTTTTTTTAATCCTGTCTTAAATTCCTTTTCCTGCAAAAGCATATGTTTAACTCCCAATCAAAGATGCAAAGCATTTATATCTTTTAGCTTTACTGTTTTCATATCTGTGATTATAACACATTTGTTCTTTGTTTTTAATATTTCGGCAGACTCTGCAAAAAAAGAAATTCCGTCCTGCCCTTCATCTATTACAAAGCCCATTGAAGTTAAAAAATCAAAGGGCAGAAAGTTTTCAAAATCCACCGCACGGACCTTTTCATCCACGGCAGGGCTTTTAAAGCAGCTTAAAAATTCATACATCACTGCCGAGGCGCTGGGATCTTCATCTGCAAGCACGCCGATTATACTTTTTACTCCGTATCTCCTCAAGGCGGATTTTAACATTTCCGCCTCATAGCCCTTTGTGAGATTGCCTATAATTACCGCCTGCTCCTTGTTTTTCACAACGGCGCAGCTCATGCTGTCAGGATAGAATATATACATATCATCCTTTTGCATAAAGGCTGTGATGCAAAGAAGAGCAAAAGCAGCAACAGCACTTGACAATATAAGCCTAAGTGAGGATTTTTTAAATACCAGAACAGAAATTGTTATTACAAAAGCTGTTATTATCACAATCGGCATAATATTTTTTCCTAAAACAGCCGGATTCTGCTGCTTTATGGTAAAATCTGTAAGACGTATGATGTATTCACATATCTTATATATGAGAAAATCCAAAATCGGTATATGTATTCCAAAAAGAAGTATGAGCAGCACCTCTGCCCACAGAAACGGCAGCACCACAGATATGACAGGCACAACCAGAACATTTAAGAAAATGCTCAAAACAGAAAACCTTCCAAAGAAGTAAAGACACAGCGGAAGAGTCATAAGCGAGGAGGAAAAGGATACAGCCAAGCTTGATGAAAGAAAATTCAGCACTCTGTTTTGTCTTATAAAGTCGGGCATTTTTCCCATTATGTAGGGGACAAGGTGCAAAATTCCAAAGACAGAAAGGCAGGAAAACCATGTAGAAAGCGAAAACAAAAGTTTTGGGGCAAAAATTGACACAGCAATGAGAAAAATTGAAAGCGAGGTTATTCCGTCAGAGTCCCTTGCCGAAATTTCTGCTGCAATGACAAGAAGAGCCATTAAGGAAGCCCTCATGACAGAGGGGGAAAAGGCGGAAATCCCCATTGTAAAAAGAGAGACAAGCGCTGCCAAAATGAGCTTTGACCTTCTTTTTAAGGGCAGCACAAAGAAAACCGCCCCCAATATTATGCTGAGATGAAGCCCCGAAACTGCTGCTATGTGAGAAATTCCGCCGTCATAGAGGGCATTTTTCACATCATCAGTCAGATATTTCTTTGTGCCTGTAAGAAGGCCGGGAAAAAGGCAGGATATTTTTTGGTTGCTGATAGATAAGGATGCCTCGTTGAGCCTTTCTCTCAATGTTCCCAAAATAAGATAGGGCCTGTATATATCCTTTCCCGATGATGTGACCTTTACATTTTCAAGCCTTGGCCTGAGATTTATTTTGTCGTTTCCCTCATAGCTTATAATTGCAGATATGTTTATTATATCCCCCGGAAAATATTCTGCCTTCGGCACAAGATAAATTGATACATCATTTATGCTGTCTTTGTGATTCAAAAGAAGCTTTCCCCTTATGGTGCATACCTTAGGATGCTCCTTTATTTCATATATGCACATTCTGTAATCCCTTAAAACACCCTCGGTCTGCTTTGCTATCCTTTCATTTTTCATAACAGCAAAGGAGCATGTGAGAGCTGTCACAAGAATCAATATGAGAAAGGCAGCCCTCAGCTCTTCATTTTTTACTGCCGTCAGGCTGAAAAGTGTAATTGCTGCACACACTGAAAACGCCCACAGAGCGCTCATAAGATTGAATGTGAAAACTGTGGCAGCAAGGCAGAGGCTTATTATAAAAAGAGGTCTTTTCAAAGAAAATCCACCCCGCTTTTAAAAATAGCGTATATCCTTTTTGATTATACCACATACTTTTTTAATTTGTAACCCTTATGTGCCCTGCTCTTTAAGGTGCGCTTCCATAATTTGTAGAAAAGCTATCGACAAAACTTTAAAAGCGTGATATTCTAGGTTTGCAAAAAAACTGAGAGGGTTTTTATTTTGGAACGGAATTTGGAAATTGAAAACTTGGAAAAAAATTTGTCTATTGCGCTTGACATAGGTGAACAGCTGCTTATGTCCGGGGCGGAGATAGGCAGGTGTGAGGACACCATAAGCAGGATAATGTCTGCCTACGGAGCAAAAACAACCCACGTTTTTACCGTGACAGCAGGAATAATTGTCACAGCAGTTGCAGAAGACGGCTGTGCGGTGACACAGCTCAGAAGAGTTAAAAGCTCGAAATTCAATCTTCACAAAATGGAAAAATTAAATCAGCTGTCAAGGGATATATGCAAAAACAAGCCCACACATGATGAGGTAGCCCAAAAGCTGGCGGAAATAGACAAATGCCCCACCTATCCGCTGTACATACACATAATTGCATATTCCTTCATATCCGCCGCTTTTTCTGCCTTTTTTTCCGGAGGACTTGAAAATATGCCGGCGGCAGCCATAACAGGGGCTCTGCTGTGCCTTGTGGAAAGGATGTTTGTAAACCTTAAAATTGACAGTATGTTCACAACCTGCGCCTGCTCATTTGTTGCAGGACTTAACAATGTCATACTGATAAAACTGGGTATAGGCGTTGACTTTGCCAGCATAAGCATAGGAAACATAATGCTTCTTATCCCGGGAATTGCCATGACAAACTCCATAAGGGATATGTTTGGGGGAGATTTTATTTCAGGCACCAGCCGTCTTTTCCAATCAATGACAATAGCGTTTTTGGTAGCCTTCGGATTTACCTTTGCAGGCATGCTGCTTTAGGAGGAAAAGATATGAATGGTATAGGCTTTCCCGAAATTTTACAGGTCATAACAGGCTGCTGCGGCTCCCTGGGCTTTTCCATACTGTTTAATGTAAGAGGAAAAAAGCAGCTTTTTGCAGCTGCTATGGGAGGTTTCATAAGCTGGGGAGTATGTGTGATACTTATACCCATATTTCCCTCTGAGCCTGTGAGATATATATTTGCAACAGCAGTCCTCACATTTTATTCGGAATTTATGGCAAGAAAATATCACTGTCCGTCAACTGTTTTCCTTACCTCCGGCT
Organism: Oscillospiraceae bacterium; assembly: GCA_020024215.1. Taxonomy (GTDB): domain Bacteria; phylum Bacillota; class Clostridia; order Oscillospirales; family Ruminococcaceae; genus Yanshouia. Next base: position 24,037 of record JAHHUC010000006.1, read on the forward strand.
TTATTCCGCTTATTCCCGGCGGTTCACTTTATTATACACTTAACTTTGCCATGCGACAGCAGTGGTATTCCTTCTTTTTCAAGGCGATAGCCACATTTCTTCTTATGGTGGCAATGGCGGCAGGAATACTCATAGCCATGACGATAATGCATATTTTCAGCAATCTTTCAAAAAAATATCACACTGATTAAAAATCAAGATAGGCGGAGGCTTCCCTAAAAGCTTCCCCTATTTTTTTATTTATGGAAATTTCCGCTCTGCCTGTAATAAATGTTTCTGTCTTATTTATCACAGCTATGTGAGAGCCGTTGAAATAGTTTAAAAATCCGGCGGCAGGATAAACATTTAAAGATGTTCCGCCTACTATTAAAAAATCCGCCCTGCTTATGGCATCAATGCTTTTTATTACACAGCTTTCATCCAAGCTTTCTTCATAAAGCACAACATCAGGCTTTATTATCCCGCCGCAAGAACAATACGGCACCCCCTCACTGTTTAAAATATCTTTTGTAAAATAAAACTTTCTGCACTTCATGCAGTAATTTCTGTGAACCGAGCCATGCAGCTCATAAACCCTTTTGCTGCCTGCCTTTTGGTGAAGCCCGTCTATATTCTGTGTAACCACACCCAAGAGCTTTCCTTTTTCCTCCAGCTCTGCCAGAAATTTGTGAGCATAATTGGGCTTTGCATCAGGGAAAAGCATTTTATCTCTGTAAAATTCAAAAAATTCCTCGGGATTTTTCTTAAAGAAGCTGTAAGAAAGTATGGTTTCGGGCGGATACTTATATTTTTGGTTATAAAGTCCGTCTGTACCTCTGAAATCCGGTATTTGGCTTTCGGTGGAAACACCTGCTCCGCCGAAAAATACTATTTTTTGGGATTTATTTATCAAATCCGCCAATTTTTCTATTTCTGTCATTTTTATTCCTCCTGTCTTTAAAAAGATTTTATCACAAATACAGCATATGCTCAATTATAACAGCTGCTGCCTTCTTGTACATTATATTGACAAAAGCGGTGCTTTTGATAGAATGTATACATAATCTGCAAGCATGGGAATTTTACAGACAAATAAGCCAAAGGATACAATTATAGAACAAGGAAAGTTTAAAGGAGTGAGAGAGATGAAAAATCTCAAGCTTAAATTTTTATGTGCTGCGGCACTTTCTGTGCTTTTGCTGACAGCCTGTCAAAGTGAAAAGATGCCTTTTGACGAAATTTCAGAGGGTGAACCTGCCATATCTGTATCTGCCCCCTCCTTCCCTGCTTTGGAAAAGCATGATGAAACATGGTGGTGGGAAAATTATTTAAAGGGACAGGTATTTGATTTTCAATCAGAATACCCCTCTGATTCTGATAATCTTTGGTTAAATCAGAAAAGAGAATTTTCTCTTCTCTTTACATATGCTTATCTGAATGATATGACGCAGGTTTCAGATATTGAAAGTTATGATATAAAGGTATCAAAGGAAAACCTAAATAAAATCGCCCCCATAGTTTTAAATAAGCCCGATGTTTCTCACTTGGACTTTATATATATGGAGGATGGCGACGGCTATGTGCATTACTACGGCAACTTTAAAAACAGCCTAAAGGACGATGACGATATTCCCAACGGAAATTGGGCCTTCACTGTCACAGATGTAAACTATCCCACAGACTATACTGCTCTTGTGACAGTTGAAACTGATAACTTCAAAAGAACATTCTCCTATGAGCAAAATGAGCATAATCACTATGTTTTAAAGTCTGTTTCAGAGGAGGCCAAAGGCAAAATAAAGGAAGAAAGTGATAAATTTTCCTTTGAAACCACACTCTCATTTAAAGAATACAGCATAGATGAGCTTAATAAAAGCTCTCTTTATCATCCCCAAATTCCGGCATCCGGCGACAGAATTATAACGACCGATAAATCCCCGGATAAAAAAGGTTTTATCCGATATTTTGTTTATGATGCCAAAGAGCTTTCCAAAGAACCGCTTATTTCATTTGATGTCAAAATGCCTTCAACAGAAAATGTGTATGTTGGCACCCAAGAAGAAGCAAGGGGAGACTTTCTCTTTGTTTACAATAATGAATCCATAAGTAAGTATTCCCTTTCAACCGGTGAGCTTATAAAGGAAATAGCGGTTTCAGACAACTACAAAAAAATGCGTCAGATGCCCCATGGCCACACACCGTTTCAATATGTGTTTGATGATGATTTAAACTATATGTCCTATTCCTGTGAGGAAGGTCTTTTCTTAGATGATTTGGGCAATAATAAAAGCATAAAGGTATGCGACATTGAAGAATATGTAAGAGTAAACAGCATATCCACAAATCCTTATGCCATAAAGGATAAAAAGCTTTATTATATTGACAACTTCAATGACTTCTCCTTAGAAAACTTAAAATGCTTTGATATAGAAAGCAAAAAAGAGATAACACTTGATATAAGCCTTCCAAAGCTTTCGGATGATCTAAGCTTCACAAAAGTGATGGGCGACAAATATTTGGCAAAATTAGCTTATGACTATGTGTTGGGAATTTATGATGCAAACACCAATGAAAGCAAATTGGCAAAGGAAATAGACCGCAGCTACTCAGGGAATATAATATACACAAAGGACAAGGTATTTTTAATGCATGAAACAACAGCGGGACTGGGCTCAGGTTATAATGAGCTTTATGAGATAAATCTTGAAACAGGAGAATTGTCTCAGGTGTTTAAAGCAAACTATCAAAGCTGCAGCTTTACTGCTTTGGATAATTTGATAATAGCCACCTGCCCTCAAAAATTGGTTGTCCTTTCTTTGGATAAGTAAGATGATATAAAAAAATCCGCAGAAGTCAATCTGCGGATTTTTTTATCAAGCCTATATGCTAAAGCTTCCAATTTACAGCCATTTCCCTCCGGTTTATAAATCGTCTGTAAAGGCCATCCTCTCTTAAAAGGCTGCTGTGTGTGCCCTTTTGTATTATTCTGCCCTTATCCATAACCAGAATCTGATCTGCATTCTGCACTGTTTTTAAGCGGTGCGCTATCATTATTATGGTCTTTCTTCTTGTAAGCTCACCAATGGCAAGAAGCAGCTCCTCTTCATTTTCAGGGTCTATGTTGGCTGTTGCCTCATCTAAAATTATGATGGGGGCATCCTTCATTATGGCACGGGCAATGGATATCCTCTGCTTTTCTCCGCCTGAAAGATTGCCTCCTCCCTCGCCTATAACCGTATCATAGCCATTTGGAAGAGCCATTATAAAATCATGGCACCTTGCCTTCCTTGCTGCAAGAATTACCTCATCCATAGAGGCAGAGGGCCTTCCGAACCTTATATTGTTGGCAACTGTATCCTTGAAAAGATATACATTCTGAAATACAAAGCTGAAATTCTGCATAAGGGAATCCATGCTGTATTCCTTTATATTTCTTGTTCCCAGAATAACCTCTCCCTTGTCCACATCCCAAAAGCGTGAAAGCAGATGGCAAAGTGTGGTTTTTCCGCTGCCGGAGGGTCCGACAATGGCAGTTGTGCTGTTTTGGGGAATTTGTACTGTCAAATCGCTTATTATTTTTTTATCGCCATAGGAAAAATCTATGTGCTCTGCCTTAATGTCGAAGGAGGAAGGCTTTTCCTCTGCACCCTCAATTTCCATCATAGGCACATTCAAAATTTCATTTGCCTGCTTTACGCAGAGGTCAACCACCCTGAGCAATGCCGAATAATTTCCTGCCTTTTCCAAGCCCTCCAGCATAATGAATGAGCAGACAAGCAGCATTATGCAATTAAAAAGGCTCAGGGTGTCATTTGTATAAAACAAAATTGCAAAAAACACCATAGATACGCCTATCATCTTTGCGACAAAATTCTGAGCCGCCACAAAGGGCACAAGAGCAAATTCCAAGGCTGTGTTTGCCCTTGCATTTTCATCTATTGCCTTTTTAAGCTTTTTGTTGTATTTTCCTGACAGATGATAGGATTTTACCTCGGCAATTCCCTTTACATATTCTAAAACTCTCTCCACAACATCAGAATCGCTTTCAAGCTTCTTTTTTGAACAGGATTCTGATGCCTTCTGCATTCTGGAATTTACAAAGGAAAAAAGCAAAAGTCCCAGCACCACCAAAATTCCTATTCTCCAATCAAAAATGAACATCATCAAACATATTGCACCGGAAAGGAAAATTCCGCCTGTAACCAGCATGACCACCCTTGTGCCCACGTCGGAAAGATTTTCCATTGTATTGGTTGTAACAGAGGTTATTTTTCCCAAGCTGTTTTCATTGAAATAGCCCATGGGAAGATAGCGCATATGCTCTGCTATCTCTATTCTTTTATCGGCAGCCGTTCCGTAGCCTGCCTCTGTCTGAAGCATGGTTGAGCGATAATTTATCAAGGATGGCCCCAAAATGGTAACGAGCATTATGCCAAAGGATGCAAATATGGCAGAATTTGTTATCTCACCCTTTAAAACAGCATCAAACATCACTCCCACAGCCGAAACCTTTAAAACTCCGAACAGGGCGGATAACACACCTAAGGCAATGGATAAATAGAATTTTTTTCTGTTTTTACTGCTGCAAAAATTAAAAAACTGTTTAAATGTCTGATACATCAGCAACACCTCCATACAGGTTATCCTTTGAGGATATGTGGGCATTCCACATTCTTTTGTAAACGTCACAACGGCAAAGCAGCTCTTCATGTGTGCCCACATCTGCAATGCTTCCATTGTCAACAACTGCAATCTGATCGGCATCCACAATGGTGGAAAGGCGGTGCGCAATCACAATAAGGGTTTTGCCCTTTATCAATTTTGCAAGAGATTTTTGGATGAGCGCCTCATTTTCCGGATCTGTATAGGAGGTTGCCTCATCCAGAATGACAACGGGTGCATTTTTAAGCATTGCCCTCGCTATGCATATTCTCTGCCTTTCTCCTCCTGAAAGGTGATCTCCTCCGCTGCCTACAACCGTGTCAAAGCCATTTTCCAGCTCCATTATGAAATCTTGGCAGCCGCACTCCCTTGCAGTTTGCTCCACCTCGTCATCAGAGGCATCCGGGTTTCCCATCCGTATATTTTCTCTTATGGTGTCATCAAAAAGGAAGTTGTCCTGCGAAACATAGGCTATAAGGCTGTAATATTTTTCCAAAGAGAGCTTTCTTATATCCTGCCCTCCAAAATATACAGCACCTGATTTTACATCCCAAAAGGCGGCAATAAGCTTTGCAATGGTGGACTTTCCGCTGCCTGAGGGGCCGACAAGTGCATTTACCGTCCCCTCCTTAAAGGTAAGGTTTATGTTGTGGAGTATCTCCTTTTCCTCATATCCAAAGCACACATCCTTTAAGCAGATGGTGTTGTTCTCAACCTGCTTTCCGTCCTCCTTAGGGCGCTGCATTTCCTTTGCATCTATTATGGAAACAACCTCTTGGATTACAGTGCCCACCTTGGCAATGTCATCGCTGAATGCCATGCAGTTTAAAATGGGGTTGATAAGTCCTGTTGCAAGTATGGTGGAAAAGATGAAGGCGGACACAGTCAAAGTGCCGTTTCTTATCAAAATGCCTCCTATGGGAAGAACTGCTATCAAGGTTGCAGGCATGATATTCATGGAAAATGTAAAATAGATGTTGTTTTTTCTCATCCATTCCACATAGCAGTCTGCCCCTTCCTTTGCCGCAGCGACAAATTTCTGATAGGAGCTTTTTGCCTTTCCGAAAACCTTTATGACCTCAATTCCGCCTATATATTCAACAGCTGTGTCATTGAGATTCTTTGTGGAATTAACAGCCCTCTTATAACTTTCCTCATAGCCTATCATCATTCCCATAAAGCACGCCATGCCTATGGGAAATGTGACAAGCGAAGACAGCGCCATGCGCCAATCTATCAGAAAAAGAAGTATGAGTGTGATTGCAACAGTGCACATATTTCCGCTCAGCTCCGGAATTATGTGTGCCAAAGTGGTTTCAATGCTGTCTACTCTTTCAACAAGTATATTCTTTATGCTGCCGTCACCTATTTTTTTAACATCCCCCAGGCACATTTTTTCCAGCTTTATAAGCCCCTGCTTGCGTATATTTGCAAGCACGGAAAAGGTTGCAGAATGGGAAAGGGCGGTCGAAATCCCATTTATCACAACATGCAAAAGCCAAGCTGCTGACATAATAAGGAAACAGCTTAGATAGCTGCTGAAATTTTTGTTTCCCGAAAGCAAATTTTCTATCATATACGCTATGATAAAAAACGGGATTATCTGACATATAGTCCCTATGACTGCACATATCACACTGAATATGTAAAGCCTGCGCTCGCTGCCTGCAAACTCCATTATCCATGTGAAGGTTGTTTTTTTCTTCTGCTTCACTTGATCTCCTCCTGTCTTCCTGTTTAAAGAGCTTTGAAAATCCAAGCCAATATTCTTATAACAGGAATATAATTTTAGTAGTGCTGCATAGTTAGCTTCAACTAACATATATTTAAAAAATACGGGGTTTAAAACCCCATAATTTTTTGCCAGCCGGCTTCATAAAAGCTTACAAGCTGTCGGACATATTCCCCTGTGTTTTCCTTTGGAATTTCATGCACGACCAGTTCAAAATAAGCATAGAACATACCGCTTGTCAATATGTGCTCAAGCTGCGGATGAACGGTATTTGTCCGGATTCCGTTTTGCTGCATGGTATCTGAAAAATCCCGTGTTGCGTCACAATCCATCTGCGTCATATCATGGATGAGATTTTCATAGACAGTCCCCTCTGAACAGCACAGAATAAGCTTGAACACATTGAAGTTGTCATATATATAATCTGTCATCCGCAATATTCCCTCAACGCCATAATCTATCATGCAGGTTCTTTGAGCATCCGGGGGAATTTTATGAAAGTCATCCAAAATAGATTGATACATATCCAGTATATGGATGTATTGTTCCCTCACCAATGCATCAAAAAGCTCCTCCTTGCTTTTGAAATAGCCGTAGAAAGCCCCTGTGGTAACGCCTGCCTGCCTTACAATATTACGCAAGGATGCGCCCTGAAAGCCCTTCTGCATAAATTCCTTATACGCAGCTGCCAATATGTTATCCAAAGTGGTGCGTTCAACCTCACTCACAGCAAAACCTCCTCAGCAATGTATTATAACAGCGTTATATAACACTGTTATAATACATCGTTAAAAAAGCTTTGTCAATATTCTAAATATTTAAAATTTTTTAAAGAAGCAAAAACAGCTTTGGCTGTCATAGCCGCAGCTGTTTTTATGGTGGGATTTGCAGTATTCAAAAGCTTTTTTTATTGCAGGTATATCTTTCTAAATATTCTGTTCTTCCTTTTTTTCATCCTCCTTATATTGGGAAAGATCATAGGGGGTTGATAAAACGGCAATGGATAAAACAGTTATTATGATCCCCAGATACATCACAAACGGCGAGCTGCCCTTTAAAAAGTGCGAAACAGCTCCTATGGGAATAAGCGCATTGCCTATAAACAGGATAACCAAAAAGTAAACTCTGCCTATAAATCTGCCGTGCTTGGCATCTAAAAATTTTCTTATGCTCATTATTCAGGCCACGCTCCTAACTTGCTCATAATAAAGGTGATAAACACAATGTTCAAAATGGAAATGCAGCACAAAATACCTATGTTGAATATTCTTGACTGTATCACTTTTTTTCCGAGATATCTGGGGTCATTGCCCAAAAGATACCAGGAATTGCCGGAAATCCAGTTGAAAAGCGACTGCATGGCAGCCACTGCCACTACGATTGCAACAGGCTTTCCGAAGAAAGCCCCCAAAAAGCCTATCTGGGGAGCCAGCACCACAATGGGATGATACCACGCCTTTGGATCCCGCTTAACATTTGTGCATTGATAAAAGCTGGTGGCACAGGTTATGCTAAGACCTATCATGGATGAGCAGACCAAAGCAATGATGCCTATATAAAAGCCTGCCTGTATCCACACAGAGGGAATCACTCCCACAAGAGCATCGCAAAGCTCCTTTGAGGTGGTGGGTATGCCCTCCTTTCCTGCAAAAGCCTCTGCAAAAGCAATGGTGACAAGTGACAAAACCAAGGTGACAGGCAAAAGCCCTCCAAACACAGAATCAAATCTGCCCAATGTTTCATGCTCCTCAGAATATCCTCTTGATTCCATTCCGTTGTTGAAAAGCACCCAATCCATAACGCCTATGGTGGCTGTGAGAGAGGCTATAAGTGTAACTATTCCGTCTATTCCCGAGGGAAGCTTAGGAAGTAAAAGCCCCTTTATCATTGCAGGAAAATCTATTCCTGTAACACAGATGACCGCACCGAACACCACCAGCATTATGCCTATCATGATTTTCATTGAATTTTCAACAATTCTCACAGCTTTCGGGTTTTCTCCTGAACCATACATCAAAGAAAGAGGCACAGAAACAGCCACAAGTATTATCCAGCTTATGTTTTTGGGAACATTTAGATTAAGTATAGCAAACATTGATGTAAGTGCATCCGAGCCAAGTGCATACTGCCCGAAATTGAAAACTATTGAAGCTATAAAGCAGGCAACCAGACCTGTCGCAAAGCTTCCTATAAATTTGCCGTGAAATTTATCCTGCGCCTTTATAACATCCATATCAGATGCGGTTACAAAGCGTGCAGCCAAAGCGAGCATGAATATGCCGAAGGCGAAGGAATATAAGGGAACCCACAGCATATCATAGCCATAGGCTGCCCCCAATGTGACAGAGCTGGCAAAGGAGCCTGCGCCCAGAGTAAACGCCGCATTCATAAAGCCGGGTCCGGAAAGCCTGCAATAGCCTAAAAATTTTTCTATGGGAGGCTTTTTCTTAAGCTCTATAAGATAAGCCTTTTCCTTGAGGGCTTCCTCTTGATATCTGGGATTAAGAGCTGTTGCTTCAACTTTTTCATTGCTCATCGCAGCATTACCTCTCTTTCAATATTTTTACAATTACCTTACAGGGATAATATATGCCTATAAAGAAAGACTGAAAATCAATAAATTCCATCTTCAATTTTTTCTGTCCTTTAAAGGACTGGCATAGGAAGGGAATTTGTCTGTTTTAGGCTTTAAATGTCAATAAAAGGTTAAACTTGCCATTTTAAAGACAAAAATACTTGGCAAATTTTTAAAATCAACTTGCAATTTTGCTTTTTTCCTTTTATTTATAGCCCCTGAAGCTGATACATCGGAAAATACCTCCCTCTTTTGCCTGCTGTCCTATTAGTGAGCAATATTCATGCCTATTGCGAAAAATGTTAACAAATTATATAAAATTCATGTTTAGAATTTATTTCAGGCTGTATTTTATACAAAATCACTAACTATTTTTCCTGTTTGGCTTGAAATTATAAATAAAAGCAACTATTTTTGCCTTATATTTGCCAAAATTAAAGTTCATTCCGGCTTGTTTTTGGCAAATTTTCAATTCACAAATAAAAAGCAAGGGCTTATCTCATAAAATATTCACTTCAATTTGCAAAATGAAGCCCTTGTACCTTAAATTTCTACAAACATATGTGACATGAAGCAATGGTTGTTGGGTATTATCCAAGAAAATATCCAAGACAGGTGATTTTAAATTGAATACATTCAGGCTTTGCTATATAATGGTGTAATTACATTAAAGGAATATGTGTGGTAAAAATAATATGAATTCAAGAACTGACTTATTAAACGGAAGCATTTTAAAATCACTTGTTTCGATGTCTCTGCCGATAATGGCAACCTCTCTTCTTCAGATGGCATACAATATGACCGATATGATTTTGGATAGGAAGGGTGGGAAGCAGCTCTGTTGCTGCTGTCGGCGCAGCAGGGATGTTTGTCAATCTCTCCGGCGGTCTTACAGCCTTTCTCAGAGTGGGTGCTCAGGTGAACGCAGCGCAGTCCTATGGTGCCGGAAACAGGGAGCTTTCTGCCCGATATGCAAGAAATGCGCTTCAGATAGGCCTGATTATTTCTCTTATTTACAGCGTTGTTGTCGCAGCATTCAGAAAGCCGCTGATATCCTTTTTCAGGTTTACAAATCCCAAGGTAATAGACGATGCACAGACCTATCTTCTGATAATGGCAGTATTTATACTCTTTAATATATTAAATCCCATATTTACCGCCATAATAACAGCCACCGGAAACAGCAGAACACCATTTAAAATAAGCACGGTGGGGCTTATTTTAAACCTTGTGCTGGACCCTCTGCTCATCTTTGGCTTTGGCCCCTTTAAGCCTATGGGGGTTTTAGGCGCTGCTGCTGCCACTGTGTTTGCACAATTTGTGGTGTTTATGCTTTATGTATCATATGTAAGGCATGATGAGGCGGTCTTTTCCAAAATGAATTTTAAAAAGCCCTTGGAAAAAGATCTTATTTCAAAAATAGTGAAAATAGGGCTGCCCTCCACCATACAGGCGGTTATGTTCAACGGCATATCAATGACCATAGGAAGAATAATAGCCTCATGGGGCGAAACTGCCATCGCAGTTCAAAAGGTTGGAATACAGGTGGAGTCCATCTCCTATATGGCAGCTGACGGCTTTTCCTCTGCCACCAACTCATTCATAGCCCAGAATTATGGGGCAAATCAATTCAGCCGCTCCAAAAAGGGCTATTCCACCGCCTTGAGGGTGATGGTTCTGTGGGGTATATTTACAACCTGCATACTGGTATTTTTTGCGCCGTATATATTCAGAATATTTATAAGCGAGGCTGACGTGATTTCCCTGGGAGCTGATTACCTTAGAATATTAGGCTATTCCCAGCTTTTCATGTGTGTGGAAATTCTCACAGCAGGAGCCTTTTCCGCCTACGGCAAAACCACACCGCCCTCTGTTGTAAGCATTATTTTCACCGGAATGAGAATCCCCATGTCGCTGATTTTCGGAAAAACCGCTCTGGGGATAAACGGAGTATGGCTGAGCATCAGCCTTTCTTCTGTCTTTAAGGGAATAATACTCCTCTCTCTGTTTATCATCTTCATGAAAAAATTTGAAAGAAAAATGGATAAAAAACCTGAGCAGCAAGAATAAAGGAGTAAAGAAAAAATCGGGTAAGTCCAAAAATAACTTCCCGACAGGTGTAAGATGGCAAAATTCAAAGCCGCATTTTATAAAATGCTGTGAGAAAAATGCCCTTGATATATAAGCCTGCTTATATTCTTAATATTTTCCGTATAAGAATTGACAGAGCACATCTTATAAATACAATACAGACTGCATTGCTGACTGAAAATACCATAGCTTTTATTGCATGCCTTTCAGTTGAAAAAGCAGTCTGTTTTTATATCCTTTGAATATAGACAGGCATTTTTCAAATGTTCCTGCAATCTTACTACAATGCTGATGTCAAAAATTTTTCCAGAAAGAATTATGCAGACAGCCTGCTTTAAAGATATAAAAAATAAATGCAAGGATATTTTTAATCTTACCTTCTGCTCAAATTGCAAAAAGTAAGATTTTCACCAATTATAAGGTCTTAAAGGGGGCTATTCTTTCATAAAGCCTGAAGGTATATTTTATCTTATTAAATTCCATCTGCTCACTTTCATCAGAAAGTCTCCAATCAGGCTGCTCATCAAGATTTGCAAGAAAACAATCGGCTTTAAATTCTGCATCAAGATATGTTATATAGGCTCTTTGGCAAAATTCAAGCAGCCGGTTATAAACCATTTCTCCGCCTATTACAAAGGAATCCTCAGGGGCAGCTGCAAGAAGCTGCTCTATGCTGTTGAATACACTTCCGCCTTCAATGCGAAGGTCTTTATTTTTGGAAAGTATAAGATTTTTTCTTCCCTCAAGCGGTTTTTTGTTTGGAAAAGTGTAAAGCGTCCTTCTTCCAAATATCAGGGCTTTTCCCATTGTCAGCTCTTTAAATCTTTTAAGATCCTCAGGAATATAAATTATCTGCTCTCCCATAAAGCCTATTGCCCAGTTTTTATCTGTCAAAGCTATTAAATCCATACCCTGCTCCATACGTTTATTTTCATAAGCATATCACAGACAAAAATACTTGACAAGCTTTGAAATTTATTTTAAATTGGATATTTTTTTAATAAACCGTTAAAATTTGTTTCAAAAAGTGGTATAATGGGTAAACGCAACTTGTTTTTAGGTGATGAAAGGAAAATTTTATAATGAAAAAAGCTTTGCTCAAAGCCCTAAGCCTGATTTTGATTTTAACCTTTATTTTTAAAGGCTGCAATGAGAGTGTGCCTGTAAAAGCTCCCGAAGAGCTTAAGGAGCAGTCACAGAGCCATAAGACAGAATCAGAGGAGGAGGTAAGCCTCATTTCCGATATGCTCAATGAAAGCGGCAGCTTTAAAGAGCCCAAAACCAACAAGGATATCCCCTATTCCTACCGGATACCTGAAATTATGTCAGATAGCCCGGATGCCGAAAGAATAAACAGAGAAATAGAAAATACAGTTTTAAAAACGGCAAAGTCTGCCCTTTTGGACATAAGGAGCAAAAATTCTCCAAAAGAAAAATATATAGACTATGAAGCCACATTCAAAGATGATATTGTAAGCATTGTTATTGACGGAGATATACCCCAAAAGTATATTTACAATTTTGATTTTTCAAAAAACAAAGCCCTCTCATCCTCCGAGCTTTTAACTGCGCTTAACATTGAGGAGGAGGATTTCACCAAATCTCTCAAAAGCTCTGTTTTGAATTTGTTTGATGCCGATGAGGGTGTAAAGGAAAAGGCTGCTTCTCTTTCCAAAAAAAATCTCAGCCTTCAGAATGTTGATGTCTATTTGCACGACGAAGCACTTAATGCCAAAGTTCTGGTTTCCAAAGGCGGCGGAAACATCCTCAATGAATACATAATGGTAAATCCTCTTTCAGAGAATATCTTAAAAGAGGTCGTATGCAAAAATGTAAGTGCCAAGCTTGAGGAAAACAGGGCGGAAATAACATTCCTTGAAAAAGATGAGCAGAATATGAGCAGCCTTCTGGAATTGAATACTCCATATGAAGTTGAAGGGCTTTTTGACACATACAGAGATATTTATCTTTTTGATGATGAACATTCGGAAAATCTTGCTCTTTTTCTTATTTCCGATGAAGGTGAGATAACCTTCTGCGACATTTTTTCTTCTGCCAAATGCGGAAACCGCTTTTTTGCCGAGGACAAAATCGGCGGGCTTAAGGGCGTCACAGCATTGAGGCAGGGGGAAATTTCCGGCAGGAAAACTGTGATTGCCTCAAAGGAAAACGGTGAGGAAACAGATCTTTATGAGCATATTCTGTCATCAAGGCTTTTTAAAACAGAGGAGATGACAAAAGACACTCTCTGGCTGTCAGATGACGGAAATTATACACTGTGCTTTGATGAATATAATATTTCTCTCAAATCCAAGGACTCAGAGCTTTCATCTGAGGGCAGCTTCTTTTTCTCCGGCCTTACAGAAAAGGGCTATACCTTTCCCTTTGTGCTGCAAGGGGAAAATGAAAGCTCCGGCGGCTTCATCACCATACCCTATGAAATGGGGCAAAGGCAGTATCAGAACATTGTTCTGACATTTATAACTGAAGAAAAGGAAGCTTCTGTCACATTTTTTGAATATTCAAAGGCTGCTTTGGATATTGCAGACTGTGATGTGCTTTGCAGAGAATGGATTTCAGCTGATAAAAAAAGCTCCCTTTCCTTAGCAAATGACAGGTCGGCAGTCTTTTGGGCAAAGGATGAGACAAAAGGACAAGAGAGCATCTACAAGGGAAGCTGGAGGGCAGATGACAGTTCATTTTCCCTGTCCTTGGAATTTTCAGACGGACAGCCCTTTGAAAAAAACGGGCACAGACTGGACTATCTTGACGGAAGCTATTCCTATATGACAGGAGATGAAAGCTCTCTTATTATAATACCTGAAAAGGATGCCTTTCCTCTTGCAGAAAGCCAGAAAATAATAAAGACCTTTCCGGAAATATTCTTTATTAAATCTGAGCTTAACCTGTCCAAAAAGCAGGAGGAAGCAGAGCAAATTGAAAAGCTTAAAAAATCCGCAGTTGAATATGCAATTTCTCAGGGGATAAAAGCAAACAGTGCAGACATAGCAAAAAAGACAGCCGAGGGTGTTCTTATAAGGGTTTATCTGTCAGAGGATGATAATGAAAAAACCAAGGCATGGTATATGATAAACCCCGAAACAAAAAAGGGCAGAAACTTTTTGAATCAAAAAACGGTGGAGCTTAACTCCCTTATATAAAAGGAACAAAAAGAGCATTTTAACACTTTGTTTCTGCTGTGCAAAAGACAGAAAATGTGTATTTTTTATATTCCACTTTAAAATTTTCCCATAAAACCTGCCTTTTTTAAATCAGCTGTAAGCTGATGACAAAATCTTGGAGAATGATGCAAAGAAATAAAAGAGGCATACAACTTATGCAATTTATCCTTCTATATTGCCGCAAACTAAAAAGGCCACCTATCGGTGACCTTTTTTTAGGCAGATTTTCTATTTCTTAGGCTGTTCTTCTGAATTTTCGTATGTTTCCTCCTCTGAAGGCTCCTGACCCATAAAGGAGATTTCGTCATCATCATTAAACAGCATATTGTCCTCGGCTTCTTCATCGCAGCAAGCGTCATCTAAGCGGCAATCGCTGTCATATTCTGCCTCGTCACAGAGACAGCCTTTGCGCTTTAAAAAACCTACAACTGCAAAATAAATTCCCACCAGTCCTGCAACTGCGGCAAGGATTGAAAGAATAACAGAAAACTTCTTCATAACAATACCTCCAATAGCTATTATAGATAGATAGATTATAATATAAGTTTGAGCACAATTCAAGCAAATATTATAATACTGTATGCATAAAAATATCTTACGGAATATGAAAATCTGATTTTGGCGCAAAAATTAAACCGGAGCATCCTCTGCTGCTTCCAAAAATTCGGTTATGGCGCCTAAGGTGTCTTTTGGATTTTTCATTTTAAGGTCAATATAGGGCTTTGCTCCTGCATTGAAAAGCACTCTGTTTTTAAGCTTTCCGGCAACTGTTGCCGCCATCATGGGATCGACTGAAGAGAGGAAGAAAATCATTCTGGAATCCCTTTGTGAAATCATGGTGACGCCTAAGGCTGCCGCCTTGTTTCTTAAAAGTGCCACCCTCACAAGACCTGTTACAGTTTTAGGCGGCTCGCCGAACCTGTCTATAAGCTCATCCAGAATATCCTCGCTCTCAGCTTCTGTCTTGATGGCTGCAATCTTTTTATAGATGTCAAGCCGCAGAGCAACACTTTCAATATAGCTTTCAGGAATATAGGCATCCATCGGTATATCCACCTGACACTCGACCTCAGGCTTCACCTGCTCGCCCCGGCTTTCTGAAACCGCCTCGCTCAAAAGCCTTAAATACATCTCATATCCCACAGCCTCCATATGGCCGTGCTGTGAGGCCCCTATAACGCTTCCGGCACCTCTTATCTCCATATCCCTCATGGCTATCCTGAAGCCGGAGCCAAAGGATGTAAATTCCTTTATGGCATTAAGCCTTTTAGAGGCTATCTCCGAAATTGCCTTCTGGGGCTTGAAGGTGAGATAGGCAAAGGCGCGCCTGCTGCTTCTGCCCACTCTTCCCCTGAGCTGATAAAGCTGAGAAAGCCCCATTTTATCCGCATCCTCTATGATAAGAGTGTTGCAGTTGGGCACATCCACACCTGTCTCAATAATTGTGGTGCATACCAAAATATCAATTTCTCTCTCCACAAGGCTTTTCCAAAGAGCAGAAAGCTCCTGCTCGCCCATTTTGCCGTGGCCTACTGCAATTTTTGCATCCGGCAGAAGCTTTTGTATCTTTGCAGCTGTGGATGAAATGCTGTCTATATTATTGTGAAGATAAAATACCTGACCTCCCCTGCGCAGCTCCCTTTTAAGTGCAGCAGCTATTATTCCCCAGTCATGCTCTAAAACATAGGTCTGGACAGGATGGCGGTCAGAGGGAGCCTCCTCAATAACCGACATATCTCGTATGCCGCTCATAGCCATCGAGAGGGTTCTTGGAATCGGAGTTGCAGAAAGCGTAAGCACATCTATGCTCTCTCTCATCTGCTTGAATCTCTCTTTATGAGCAACGCCAAATCTCTGCTCCTCATCAATTATGCAAAGCCCGATATTCTTAAATTCCACATCCTTGGATAAAAGGCGGTGTGTTCCTATGACAATATCAACTGTGCCGTCTTTAAGGCCTGCCAATACCTCTTTTTGCTGCTTGGCAGTTCTGAATCTTGATAAAAGCTCAATTTTTATAGGAAAGCCCTCCATCCTTTCGGTGAAGGTTTTATAGTGCTGCCACGCCAAAATAGTGGTGGGAACCATGACGGCGCACTGCATGGAATCGCAGACACATTTGAACGCCGCCCTTATGGCGACCTCTGTTTTTCCAAAGCCCACGTCTCCGCAGAGAAGTCTGTCCATGGGCTTTTCCTTTTCCATGTCCTCTTTTATTTCGGCAATGGCACGAAGCTGGTCATCTGTCTCCTCATAGGGAAATCTCAGCTCAAAATCCCTCTGCCAGTCTGTATCCGGCGAAAAAGCATGGCCCTTGGCATTAAGCCTCTTTTTGTAGAGCACCATCAGCTCATCTGCCATTTCGGCAACAGCCTTTCTCACCCTGGTCCTTGTTTTCTGCCACTCGGCAGAGCCCAATTTGGAAAGACGGATATTTCCGTCCTCCTGCTTGCCTATATACTTGCTGACCAAATCCATCTGTGTGACAGGTATGAAAAGCAGATCTCCGCCTCGGTATTTTATCTTTATATAATCCTTTATAACACCGAATGCCTCCTGCTTTACAATTCCGCAGAAAACTCCTATTCCATGAACAGAATGTACCACATAATCTCCCATTGAAAGGTCAGAAAGCGCTCTTATAGCCTCATTGGACTTCTTCTTTCTGGATTTTTTTGATGATGCAGCCGAGCGTCTGTGGGAAAAAACTATCACATTTTCATTTGGATAGGAAAATCCTGAGGAAACAGACATATCTGTCAGAACCACCTCATTTGGGTGAAGCTGCGGATCTGCCTCATACCTTGCAGAAAAGCCCTCGTCCTGCAAATCCCTTAAAAGGGCGTTGCAGCCCCTTTCGGTAGGAAGCAGAACACAGGCTGAAAAGCCCTGTGAAAATGCGGTTTTAAGCTCATCTGAAAGCACGGAAAGCTCACCGCTCCAGGGGGCTTCTGCCATAGCGGTCCAATCTATCTTTTCCTTTATCTGCAAATCGTTGGGCATGCTCCTTGAATATTCCTCAAATATGAGCGTGCTGCTTTCATTCAGCCTTTTGTACAGATAGGGCAAATCGGCAAAATATTGACAGCAATCCTTATAGCATATGCCGCTCTCTAAAAATGATGCCACATCCTCATCATACTGCCACATAATATCCTTATAGCTTGAATTTATTCCGGCTATATCCGATACGATTATAAGGTCATCGTTGTCAAAATAATCAAAAAGTGTGTAGGGCCTTTTGTAAAGCACAGGCAGGAACCTATCCAGCGGTGTAAAAAAGGATTGGCTTTCTGCGCTTTCCAAAAGCTCCCTCAGCTTTTCATAGGCAGGGCTTTTTTCCCCCACCCTTTCCATTTCATTTTTCAAAAATTCTTTGAGGTCATCCTTTTTGCATATGGCTTCCCTTGCAGGAACTATCATAACCTCATCGCAAAGCTCATCACGCCTTTGGTTATCCTCGCTGAAATATGCTATGGAGTCTATTTCGTCTCCCCAAAATTCCACACGGACAGGATTTTCCTCAGAGGGTGAAAAAAAGTCAACTATTCCGCCCCGCACAGAGAAGGTGCAAAGTCCGTCCACCTTTTCTCCCGATTTATACCCTGCCTCCAAAAGCACATTCACCAAGCCGTCTCTTCCGCCCTCAAAGCTTCCTTTTAAAAGGAGGGAGGACTTTATAAGCGCCTCAGGTGAAATTGTGTACTGCAGTGCAGCCTCACAGGAGGAAACCACAAGGGGGCTTTTTTCCCTCAGGGCCTCAAGACAGGCAATTCTCCTGTGGCTGTATTCGCTGCTTATAGCCTCTGTTTCCATTATGCTCAATTCCCCTGCGGGGAAATGCATAACATTTCCCTTTGGAAAAAACGCATTTATATCCTCAAAAAGCTTTGATGCAGAGCCTTCATCCGGCGTGAGCACCAAGGTTTTTTTATCGAGTCTGTTTTTTAAGGCGGCAGCTATGTGCGCCTTGTGAATATTTGAAAGCCCAACGCAAAGCAAGGGGGTTTTGCCCTGGGATAACCCCTGCAAAACCTCCTTTGTCTCCTTTATGTTAAGGGCACAGTTGTAAAGCTTCATAAATTCCTTACTGAAGGCTGTTCATGGCCTTGGCTGTATTTCCCTCTATAAGAAGAGGTATAGCCCTTATAGCCTTCTGCCTTCCTTCCTTTATTGCCATTGCATCCTCCTCACAGGGGCGGGATAAAACCCATTTTGCCATATCATAATCAGGGTGGGGCTTTTCCCCCACGCCCACTCTGACACGGAGAAACTCCTCTGTTTTAAGGTGCATGATGATATTTTTAAGTCCGTTATGACCTCCTGCGGAGCCCTTCTGACGAATCCTCACCTTTCCCGGTGCCAAATTTACATCATCCACAACAACTATAAGCCTCTCGGGCATAAGCTTGTAAAAGCTCATGGCCTCAGCGACAGCCTCACCGGAAAGATTCATAAATGTGGCAGGCTTTAAAAAAAGTACCCCTTCGCCGTTTATATTACATTCACCGCAATAGGATTTAAACTTTATCCTGTTTATTTTAAAGCCCTTTTCCTTTGCAAATTCATCCAGGACATCAAAGCCCACGTTGTGTCTGGTTCCGTCATACTCTTTTCCAAAATTGCCCAAGCCGGCTACAACCCAGGATATGGGGGCATTTTTGCCCCCATTATCCCGCTGCTCTATTTTTTTAAAAAGCTCGAATATATCTGCCATATTATACCAAAAGCGGAGATACAGGGCGGTCTGTATATATGCGGCTTATAGCCTCGGCAAAAACAGGAGCCACATTGAGCTGCTTTATCTTTCCGGAGGCGGTATTTCCTATAACAGGGATGGTATCCAAAAGGATGACCTCCTTGAGAACGCTTTCCTCAATTCTGTCAAGTGCAGGTCCTGAGAGCACTCCATGAGTTGCGCCTGCATATACACATTTGGCTCCGCCCTTTGTAACAAGTGCATTGGCAGCATTTGTAAGTGTTCCGGCAGTATCAATCATATCATCGACAATAACGCAGGTCTTATCCTTTACATCACCGATGATATTCATCACCTCTGAAACATTGGGATTGGGGCGGCGCTTGTCAATTATAGCCAAGGATGCGTCTATTCTTTCGGCAAACTTTCTTGAGCGTGCAACAGAGCCTAAATCGGGAGAAACCACAACAAGATCATCTCTTTCAAAATTCTTGAACTTGTCAATATAATATTTTGCCAAAAGGGGAACTCCCATAAGATGATCCACAGGAATATCAAAAAATCCCTGAATCTGATTTGCGTGAAGATCCATGGTAAGAACTCTGTCTGCACCTGCTGCTGTGATGAGATCTGCCACCAGCTTTGCAGAAATAGGATCTCTTGCCTTGGCTTTTCTGTCCTGACGGGCATATCCGAAGTAAGGAATAACTGCGGTGATCCTTCCTGCGGAGGCTCTCTTGAATGCATCTATGGAAATCAAAAGCTCCATAAGGTTGTTGTTCACCGGCTGGCAGGTGGACTGTACGATAAATACATCGGAGCCTCTTACCGATTCGTTGATGGAAACGGCTATTTCTCCGTCAGAAAAGGTCTTGACCTGCATATCACCTAAGGGCAATCCCAAAACCTTGGCTATCTCCTCCGCCACAGGCTTGTTGGAATTGCAGGTAAAAATTTTGATATCCTTGCCATGAATGTTCATAACTCTTCTCCCTCAAAAGTATTATGTAATTGTTACACTGTATAAAATGAAGCTTTCTGCCTCAATTTACCTGAAAAATTATTTTTTTCTGTGCTTTAGCGCACCCTTTGGCTTTATCACAAGGCGAGCCCTGCCGATTGCCAAAGCATCCTCTTCTATATCATCAGTGACCGTGGAAGCAGCAGCCACATAGGCGCCCTTTTTCACGGTTACAGGGGCGATGAGGTTTGAATTGCAGCCTATGAAGGCATTGTCCTCAACCTTTGTCCTGTATTTTTTCACACCGTCATAATTCACAGTGACAACTCCGCAGCCCACATTTATATGGGAGCCGAAGTCGCTGTCACCTATATATGTCAGATGGGCAAAGGAGGTTTTTTCGCCCACTGTGGAATTTTTCACCTCTACAAAGTTTCCTATCTTCACCCTATCGCCTATGTGGGAATTTGGTCTTAGCTGTGTAAAGGGCCCTATTTTGCACTCATTTCCTATGGTGCTGTCTGAAATCTTGGTTTGCTCTATTATATTATTATCCCCCACAATGGAATTGTCAATACAGGAATTAGGTCCTATAACATTTCCTTTGCCAATAATTGACCTGCCTTTTACAATAGTATTTGGCAATATTTCCGAATTTTCGCCAATTTTTACATCCGGAGATATGATGACACCGTCTTTTATGGGAATTGACACCCCATTTTCATAGTGCATTGAAAGAACAGCATCTCTGGCAATTTCATTTAAACGAGCAAGCTGTTCCCTTGTGTTTGCACCCAGAACAGCTTTTTTGTCGGCGCAGGCAAAGCCCATAGCCTTATTTTTGCCATTTTCTGCAATTTCACACATATCTGTAAGATAATATTCCCCTGTGAGCGCATTTTTTTGAAGCCTTCTGAGGTTTTCCAAAAGGAAGGAGGCTTTAAACCAATATGCTCCTGAATTTACCTCCTTTATTTCAAGCTCCCAAGCTGTGCAGTTTTTCTTTTCAACTATGGCAGTCACCCTGTCCCCGGCTCTTTTTATCCTGCCATAGCTTTCTCCGTCATCCAAATTTGCAGTCAGCACCGCCATGTCATAAGAGGATGAGGAAAGCTTCTCAAAGCTTTTTTCCAAATCCTCAGGATTTATAAAGGGGGCATCTCCGCAGAAAACCCCTATGTAAGAAATTCCCTTTTTTATCTCATCCCCTATAAATTCCTCCGCCATCAAAACAGCGTGGCCTGTGCCGAGCTTTTCCTTCTGTACTGCAGTTTTAACATTTGCAGGAAGAAGCTGCGCAACGCCGTTGTCCTCATTGGAAATTATAACGCATATATCCTCTTCATCTATTCCGGCTTTTTTCAAAGAATCCAAAACCCAAAGTATCATGGGCTTGAAAAGCACCTCACAGCACACCTTTGATTTTTCCGATTTCATTCTCTTGCCGCTGCCTGCTGCAAGAATTACTGCTCCTTTTTTCAATATCATTACCTCCAAACAAACTCAAAACACAATGTAATAAGATTTTTTATTTTAGTTTTCGCTGAAAAGATAGGCGTTGGAATATTTGTGCACATTAAGCACCAAGCCTATGGATGCGTATGTCATGACAACCGATGTCCCTCCGGCAGAAAAAAACGGTATCGGCAGACCTGCAACCGGCAGCATGGAAAGACACATGCCTATGCCCCAGAAGGTCTGAAAAAATATAATAGCAAAAACTCCCACGCATATATATCTTCCCAGAAGATCCCCTGCCGTAACAGCATTTTTCATTATCCTCACACAGATGAAGCCCAGTATCAATATTATGCCCAAAGTTCCCAAAAAGCCCATAGCCTCGCCGGCATAGGCAAAAATAAAATCGTTGTGCATCTCAGGTATGTAGGATACATCATGGGAAAAAAGGCCCTTGCCGAAAACCTGACCGGAGCCTATGGAAATAAGCCCGTTTCCCTGCTGCCAGCCCTTGCCGGTGGGGTCCAATTCCGGATTGAGGACTGTAAGCACCCTCATTCTTTTATCATCGTCAAAGAGGAAGAACCAGACTATGGGGGAAGCTAAGAGAGCAATTCCCGCAGCAGAGCCTATATATGCCCAGCTTAAGCCTGCCGAAAAAAGCATGACCGCAAAAATAACAATAAACACCATCGCCGTTCCGTGATCTCCCTGAAGCACAACCAAAAACGTGGGAATTGCTCCGTGTATGCAAAGTCCAATAAGATTTTTAGGATTGTTTATGCTGTCATGAACCTTTTCCAAATGAAGGGCAAAGGTTATTATAAAGGCCAGCTTCAATATTTCCGAGGGCTGAAAGCTCAAATTTATAAACGGGATTTTAAGCCATGCCCTGTCATCTATATAATCTGCACGCTTTTGACCTATAAAATATGTCAGGCTTACAAGAAGTATAGAGGCAGGCATAAATATCTTCCAAAGCTTTGAAAGAAAATGATAATCCAGTGAGGTTATCAAAAGAGCTGCACAAACGCCCATCATAGCGGCAAAAATCTGAACAAGTATCACCCTGTCCACCACATAACCTGCATTGTATATTCCCCATATAAGGCTGACGCTTATGCACGAGCATAAAACGCACAAAAGCAAAAGCAGGTGGTCAAGTCTGCGGGTGAATTTTAAAATTATAGAGCCTATTTTTTTTAACACGCAAGCTGTTCTCCTTAAATTTTCTGTTACTTAATTATAATGCCATACGGCAATAAAAACAATAGAACAGACTTTAATTTTAATCAATTTAAACTGGAAAATGACAGCTTCAGGTGTTATAATGATAAAAAGAACACAAAGGGAGTATGATGAATATAAACAGGACGTTTTTATCTAAAAGCACACAGGAGACAGAAAAAATTGCTATGGATTTCGCCTCTTTGCTTAAAGAAGGCTGCATCATCTCCTTCAAGGGCGGACTTGGAATGGGAAAAACCGCCTTTGTAAGGGGAATGGCAAAAAAAATTGCTCCTGACAATGTTGTTTTAAGCCCCACCTTTACAATCATAAACGAATACAGAGGGGAGCTTAACATATGCCATATGGATGCCTACCGGCTTTCCTCTGCGGATGAGCTTTTTGAAACAGGCTTTTATGACTATGTGGAAAACAACTGGGTGTGCTGTGTGGAGTGGTCAGAAAATGTAGAGGGTGCCTTCACACCCGATTATACAATAGAATTCAAGCTCCTTAGCGACAATGAAAGAGAGATAACAATTCTCAGGAAGGAAAATTAAATGCTTCTTGCAATAGATACATCCTCAAAGGCCTGCTCCTGTGCGCTTTTTGACAATGACAGGCTGATTGCGGAAAATTATATAGAGACAGATCTTACACACTCAAAATCTCTTCTTCCAATGATAGAGGCCTGCCTTTCAATATCGGGAAAAACCATAGATGATATCCATATGGTGGCAGTATCCGAGGGACCCGGCTCCTACACGGGCCTCAGGATAGGCATGGCAACAGCCAAGGGGATCGCCTTTCCTAAAAATTTGGACTGCTGCAAGGTTTCCACACTTTTATCCTTAGCTTATAACCTAAAGGATTCAGAAGGCACGGTGTGTGCTGTTTTGGATGCCAGAGCAGGACAGATCTTCACAGCCCTTTTTAATGTAAAGTCGGGAATTGTCACAAGGCTTTGCCCGGATACGGCAGCGTCAATTGATGAATTTAAAGATAAAATTCCCAAGGGCTCCTTTTTTGTGGGCGACGGCGCCAGAATGTTAAAGGAGAGGCTTCATGAAAAGGAGGCTGTGCTTCCTTCACCTGCCCTTCTTTATCAAAGGGCCTCATCTGTGGGGCTTGCCTGTTTAAGCGGTGAAGGGACAAAATGCAAGGGAAATGATCTGGTTCCGAATTATTTAAGGCTGTCACAGGCAGAAAGAGAAAAATTAAAGAAAGAGGGAAAATAAAATGAAGCTTGCCATAGGATGTGATCACGGCGGTTTTCTTTTAAAGGAATCTGTTAAAAAATTCTTGGATGAAAGAGGAGTTGAGTATAAGGACTTCGGCTGCTATGATGAAAAATCGGTGGATTATCCTCTGGTTGCAGAGGAGGTTGCCAACTCCATAGTCTCAGGAGAATTTGAAAGAGGGCTGCTTTTCTGCGGAACAGGAATAGGCATATCCATCTCTGCCAATAAGGTAAAGGGCATAAGGGCAGCCTGCTGCTCCGACTGCTTCTCTGCAAAGGCAACAAGACAGCATAATGATGCGAACATCCTCTGCATGGGTGGAAGGGTCGTAGGGCCGGGACTTGCAAATGATATGGTATCCCTGTTTCTGGATACACCCTTCTTAGGCGGCAGACACCAAAGAAGAATAGATCTTATAAAGGACATTGAAGATAGAAATTAGAAAAATTCAAATCTCCTGTATTTTCATATCAGGCAGCGCACAACACAAGATAACGGAGGAATTTATATGTTAAAACCAATAGTGACAGACCATCCCATGATATGCCATAAGGTGGCTATCATCCGGGACAAAAACACACCCAGCAAGGATTTCAGGCAGCTTGTTTCGGAAATTGCCATGCTCATGTGCTATGAGGCAACAAGGGATCTTCCCCTCGAGGATGTGGAGATAGAAACCCCTATGTGCAAAACAACCTGCAAGATGATAAAGGGAAGAACTCTTGCCTTTGTTCCCATCCTGCGGGCAGGTCTTGGTATGTGCGATGGTATGCTGGCTATGGTTCCGGCTGCAAAGGTGGGACATATCGGAATGTACAGAGATCCTGTCACTCACACACCGCACGAATATTACTGCAAGCTGCCCTCTGATATAAACCATAGGGATGTCATCCTGCTTGACCCCATGCTGGCAACCGGCGGCTCTGCCATTGACGCTGTCAACGCCATCAAAAAGCACAATCCCAAAAGCATTAAGTTTGTCTGCATAATCTCCTCCCCGGAGGGAATAGAGGCCTTTTCCAATGCCCACCCGGATGTGCAGATTTATACAGCCTCCATCGACGAGTGCTTAAACGAGGACAAATACATCATCCCCGGCTTAGGCGATGCAGGAGACAGAATTTTCGGTACAAAGTAAGCAGATAAATTGCCTGTTGTAAGCTTTGAAAAATTTTGAAAGGAAGTTTTTTATTATGGGTTACCTTGACAAGAAGTACGTTACAGATATTGATGTGAAGGGAAAAAAGGTTTTCGTAAGATGCGATTTTAATGTTCCTATGGATGAAAATTTAAACATCAGGGATGACAAGAGGATAGTCGCATCCCTTCCCACTATAAAATATCTTTTGGACAATGATGCCGCTGTTATTCTTTCTTCACATCTGGGAAGGCCCAAGAACGGCTTTGAAGAAAAATTTTCACTGAAGCCTGTTGCAAAAAGGCTTTCTCAGCTTTTAAACAAGGATGTCACCTTAGCTTCTGATGTAATAGGCGAAGATGCCAAAAAGAAGGCAGCAGAATTAAAGTGCGGTGAGGTTCTCCTTTTGGAAAATGTGAGATTTGAAAAGGGAGAAACAAAGAACGATGAGGAAATGAGCAAGGTTTTAGCTTCCTTTGCAGAAATTTTTGTAAATGATGCCTTTGGCTCTGCTCACAGGGCACACTGCTCCACCACGGGAATAGCATCCTACATACCGGCTGTGGGCGGATTTCTTATGAAGAAGGAGCTTGATGCTCTGGGAAAGGCTTTTGAAAACCCCGAAAAGCCTATGGTAGCTGTTTTGGGCGGTTCTAAAGTCAGCGACAAGATAGGCGTTATCGAAAGCCTTTTAAAAAAGGCAGACAGCATACTCATAGGCGGGGGCATGGCTTATACATTCATTAAGGCAAAGGGCTGTGATGTAGGAAAGTCCCTCTGTGAGGAAGATAAATTAGAACTTGCAAAATCCCTTATGGAAAAGGCAGAAAAACTGGGCAAAAAGCTTCTTCTTCCTGTTGACACAGTGGCAGCTTATGAGCTTAAGGAAGGCGCGGAATTTAAAACCGTGGACATTGAAAGCATCCCCTCTGATATGATTGGTGTGGACATAGGTGAAC
>JAHHUC010000060.1 GCA_020024215.1 Oscillospiraceae bacterium
CAATATTTCAATTTCAAAATTTTATTTGGGATAATTATTGAACAAATATAAAAATCATTTTACTGCATATTTATAGAAATCAACAAATTGTCAGACTTTTTTTATGCAGGCTATTGACACAGAGCTTTTTCAGTGCTATTATGCAGAAAATTAAGATCGCTTTAGATAGAGGCGCGATAGTCATCAGTACCCATCTGCAAGGCAAGGGCGCCGCAGATGGTGAAAGGGGATATCGCCGAAGGAATTCTGCCTGCCTTTTGGGCATTTTTCCTGGTTCGTCAGATAATATCTGCCGAACTGTCACAAGCTTTTTGTGAAGCGCTATCAATGGCTGTTCGGATTTTTGCTGCAAAACAGCTTTTTCCGTATCTTCCAAAGACCGCTTACAAAGGCGGTCTTTGTTTTTTATAAAAAACCGAAGGGAAGAGAAAAAAATGAAAAGATTATTAACGGTATTGCTGGCATCAATTATGGTTATGTCGCTGTCAGCCTGCAAAAACGATTCACAGACACAGCAAAACAACAGTGAGGCTGAAGGAGGCGCAAAGTCCGGAATTGAGGACGGGGTTCTCACAGTGGCAATGGAATGTGCCTATGCCCCCTATAACTGGACACAATCCAACGATTCAAATGGTGCTGTCCCAATTGTAAACGCACCGGGCAGCTTTGCAAACGGATATGATGTGATGATGGCAAAAAAGATATGCGAGGCCAACAATCTTAAGCTTGAGGTTATGCAGCTTGACTGGGATTCTATGGTTCCTGCGGTTATGACAGGAACTGTGGACTGTGCCATTGCAGGTCAATCCATGACAAAGGAGAGAATGGAAAAGGTGGATTTTGCAGGTCCGTACCTCTATGCTTCCATTGTGTGCCTGACCAAAAAGGACAGCCCTCTTGCTTCTGCAAAGGGAATTTCCGAGCTGAACGGAATGTGTACAAGCCAGATGGGAACTATCTGGTATGATCTGTGCCTGCCCCAGTTGAAGAATGCAAAGATTCAGACAGCCGCCTCCGATGCCTCTGCCATGCTTATGGCATTGGAAACAGGTGCAGTTGATTTTGTCTGCACCGATATGCCCACAGCTCAGGGTGCGCTGCTTGCATATGATGATATGACAATTTTGGACTTCACAGATTCCGAGGATAATTTCAAGGTTACTGATGAGGATGTTAACATAGGAATTTCCATAAGAAAGGGCAACACACAGCTTAAGAAGGCTATGGACGATGTTTTATCCAAGATGACAGCAGATGATTTTAACGCACTTTTAAAGGAAGCTACTGCAATTCAGCCCCTCAACAAGTAAAACGGCTGTTGTTTCTATAAGGAGGCTTCTTGAATGACGCCTCCTTATGTATCTGCACATTACTATATAAAAAAGGAAGTAAGCTATATATGGAAAAGCTAATCGGACTGTTATCAGATATGGCAATGCTTTGGGGTGAGCATTGGTCAAGATATCTGACGGGCATCTGCAACACACTTATTCTTGCTGTCACAGCCACTTTTATAGGATGCATCATAGGCTTTGCCTGCGGTATTCTCAATACCATTCCCTGTTCAAAAACCGATTCACCTTTAAAAAGATTTGTTCTTTCACTGACAAGGGGAATAATAAAAATCTATGTGGAAATATTCAGAGGTACTCCTATGGTGCTTCAGGCGGTATTTATTTTTTACGGACTTCCCTATTTCACCGATTCCTCCGTCTCCTTTTCAGGTCTTGGCGGAATATGGAAGGTTTCCATTTTGGTTGTCTCCATAAACACAGGAGCATATATGGCTGAATCTGTAAGGGGAGGCATAATCTCCATAGATCCCGGTCAGACAGAGGGCTCAATGGCAATTGGAATGTCACATCTTCAGACCATGCTCTATGTTGTTCTTCCTCAGGCTGTCAGAAACATAGTTCCGCAGATAGGAAACAACTTTATCATAAACCTTAAAGATACATCTGTAATGTTTATAATAGGCTTTACAGAATTCTTTGCAGTTCACAAATCCATAGCAGGGGCTACATTTCAATATTTCCCCTCTGCCGCCTTGGAGATGATAGGTTATTTGTGCATGACTTTAGCTGCTTCATTCCTTCTTAGGCTGCTTGAAAGGAAGCTTGATGGCTCCTCCAGCTATGAGCTTGCCAAGATAGACCCCTTGACAATGACCTGCGGAACATACAGCCATCCCAACAAAGACAGAATATTTAAAGAGCGCAGCAAGGAATACAGCCAGAAGGAGCAATAAAATGGATAACGCAATTTTAAAAGTAAATCATCTTTCTAAAACCTTTGGAAGCAACGCCGTGCTGCGCGATATTGACTTCACAGTGAAAAAAGGCGATGTAACATCCATAATAGGTGCCTCCGGAAGCGGAAAGTCCACACTTTTGCGCTGTATAAATCTTTTGGAGACGCCCACCTCAGGGGATATATTATACCATGAAAAAAATGTGACAAAGGGAGAGGTTAAGCCTTGTGAATACCGCTCACATGTGGGAATGGTTTTTCAATCCTTCAATCTCTTCAACAATATGACCGTTTTGGAAAACTGCATAATCGGTCAGACCAAGGTGCTGAAAAAGGAAAAGGATGAGGCAAAACAAGCAGCCTTATACTATCTGCAAAAGGTTGGAATGGCGCCTTATATAAATGCCAAGCCAAGACAGATTTCCGGAGGTCAGAAGCAGCGTGTTGCCATCGCCAGGGCCTTGGCAATGAATCCGGAAATACTTCTCTTTGATGAGCCTACATCGGCATTGGACCCTGAAATGGTGGGAGAGGTTTTGTCGGTTATGAAGGATCTTGCCAAGGACGGCATGACAATGCTTGTGGTCACACACGAAATGGCATTTGCAAAAGATGTAAGCAGCCATGTGGTTTATATGAATCAGGGCGTAATATGCGAGCAGGGCACCGCAGATGAGATTTTCAGCCATCCCAAAAGACAGGAGACAAAGGATTTTTTATCCAGATTCAACAATCAATAAAGCTCTAAAAAAGGTGCGGCAGAAAATTTCTGCCGCACCTTTTTTAATCATATTTTATATTGTATTTTTCTATTTTGTAGGAGAGACACTGCCTTGAAATTTTAAGCATCCTTGCAGCATCTGTTATGGATGCTGCATTTTTTAATGCCCTCTCTATCATGCTTTTTTCATATGCCTGCACATTTTCCTGCAATGAACAGCTGTAATCATAGTGCGCCTTTAATGGCAGAAAATTATTTATATAGACATCCTCATCCTCTGAATTCTTCTGCATTATGTTTGGTATATCACCCATATTTATAATAGTTCCTGTGCATATGTTGAATATACCCTCTATTGTATTTTTCAATTCCCTCACATTTCCCTTCCAATTATAGTTTTGGAAGGTCATTTTGACAAGCTCGCTTACACCCTGTATGTTCCTTTTGAATTTTTGGTTGTAATGCCTTATAAAATAATCAGTCAATATCATTATATCGTTTTTCCTGTTTCGCAGAGGAGGTATATCTATTCTCACCACACTTATCCTGTAAAAGAGATCCTCTCTGATCTGATGATTTTTCAAAACCTCCATTGGCTCTTGATTCATGGCGCAGATTATTCTTGCATCAAAGGGTATATCCCTAAGTCCCCCCAGATGTCTTACCCTCTGCTCCTCAATTGCTTTCAAAAGCTTTGCCTGCATGGAAAGCTCCATAGAATTTATCTCATCTAAGAACAGCGTCCCCCCATCTGCCATTTCAAAAAGTCCCTTTCTGGTTTCGGCTCCTGTAAAGCTCCCCTTTTCAGAGCCGAAAAATATACCCTCCAGAAGGGATTCCGGTATAGCTGCACAGTTTTGGGATATGAAAGGCTTTTTAGCCCTTTTTGATGAGGTGTGGAGCGATTGTGCAAAAAGCTCCTTTCCTGTGCCTGTCTCACCGTAAAGCAAAACCGGCGAATCATTATCTGCAATCATTCTGCATCTTTCCTTAAGCGCCACCACAGTCGGATCTTGTGAGATTATATCATCCAAAATATAGAGGCTGCTTTTGCCGCTATCCTTTTTTTCAATCAGCTTTCTGTATTTTTCATAGGAAATAGAAGCTGTCATTGCACCAACAAGCTCATCTTTATTAAAAAGCGGCAGTGTGGATGTGACTATATCCAAAAGATCTCCCCTGAAATTATGAATAACCTGCCTTTCATCATAGCTTGGTTCACCTGTGGCAAGCGTCCTCATAATTGTGCTGGTCTGCTCATCAAGCTCAGGATAAGCCTCTGTTATATGCCTTCCCTCTGCCTCAGATGTGGGCAAATCTATTCCATTGCCCCAATATGCAAGCTCTATATAGCCGTATTTGTCGCATACAAGTATTCCGTCTGTATCATTATAAAGCTGTTTTGCCTGTTCAAAAGCGTGTGTTATCATTTAACTCCCCCCATAGTTGGCAAGTATAGCAGATAAATCTTTTTAAGCAATACAAAAGCAAAAAAATTTGCGTAAGTCACAGTAAAAGCAAAATTATTTATTATAAATTGCATAAATTTAATTGAAAAAGCCTTTGTCTTCTCCTTTGTTTTTTGGCACAAAATTTGCATCTTATAAAAGCAAATCCAAAATAAAGCTTTTAGGGTGATAATATGAAATTATATGTAAACGGAAATTTTATAAGTGAAGATGAAAAAAATAGGCGCTTTACTGAAATGGCTGTTGATGGCGGCAAAATATTAAAAATGGGTAATGGTGAGCTTATATCTTCATTAAATGGTGCACAGATAATAGACCTAAAGGGCAGAACTGTGCTTCCCGGTTTTATTGAAGGGCATGTCCATCTTTTAAATTATGCATACAGCCTGACTAAAATAGATTGCTCTAAGGCAGACTCCATATCAGAAATAATCCAAATGGGAAGGCAGTATATAAAAGAAAGAAACATAGAAAAGGGAGAATGGGTGCAGGGAAGAGGATGGAATCAGATATTTTTTAAAGAAGAAAGAAACCTTACAAAAGAGGATCTTGATGCCATATCAACGGAACATCCCATTGTTATGACAAGAGTGTGTGAGCATGTGGTGGCTGCAAATTCCTTAGCTCTTAAAATGGCAGGAATTGATGAAAATACCCCAAATCCTGTGGGAGGAGAGATAGAAAGAGATAATTTCGGGCATCTTACAGGAATTATGAAGGAAACTGCAAGGTACAAAATATATGAACTGATACCGGAAAAAAGCGTCGAACAAATCAAGAGCATGCTTAAAGACGCAATTAAAATAGCCTCTTCATATGGTCTTACCACCATGCACACAGATGATTTTGAAACCTTCTCCGATAAAAACTGGAGGAAAATTCTCAAGGCCTATCGGGAAATGGAAAGAGACAAAGAGCTTAATATGAGGATATGTCAGCAGTGCCTGCTGCCTTCTCTTCATAGGCTTGAAGAATTTATCGAGGAGGAGGTGATAAACAGAAAGGACACCGACATGGTGAAAATAGGGCCGTTAAAGCTTCTTACAGATGGCTCATTAGGCGGCAGAAGCGCATATATGAATGATTTTTACCATGATGCACCGGGTAA
Source organism: Oscillospiraceae bacterium (assembly GCA_020024215.1). Lineage (GTDB taxonomy): Bacteria > Bacillota > Clostridia > Oscillospirales > Ruminococcaceae > Yanshouia. Next base: position 5,549 of record JAHHUC010000060.1, read on the forward strand.
AAAAGGTATAGCCGTATTTACGCAGCAGCAGCTTAATGAGCTGGTTTTAACAGCACACAAGGCAAAGATGGGTGTTGTCTGCCATGCCATTGGAGATGGCGCTATCACTATGGTGATGGATGCTTTTAAAAATGCTCAGAAGATAAAGCCTGATGATGATGCCCGCTTTGGAATAATCCATCTTCAAATAACAACACCTGAGCTTTTGAAAAGATTTAAAGAACAGAATATCATAGCATATATGGAACCTGTTTGCCTTAACAGCGACCTTCACATTGTTGAGGACAGAGTGGGAAAAGAAAAAGCCATGACCTCTTATAATTTCAGAACGCTTTGCGATATGGGGGTTAACTATACCATAAGCTCAGACTGTCCGGTGGATTCTCTTAACCCCTTTGACAATCTTTTTGTAGGTACCAACAGGTGTGACTATAACGGTTACCCAAAGGGAGGCTGGAATCCAAGCCAAAAGCTTACCGTAGAGCAGATGCTGAAGGGCTTTACAATAAACGGAGCCTACGCCTCCTTTGAGGAAGACAAAAAAGGCTCATTAGAAGAGGGAAAATTTGCGGATTTTGTAATAATTTCAGAGGACCCCACCTGCTGTGACACCAGAAATTTAAGAAGGATATATGTTTTGGAAACTGTTTTGAACGGAAGTACAGTATACAAAAAAGACATCTTCTAAACATGAGATAAATTCCAGAATAAAAGCCGGCAGTTAATAGATACTGTCGGCTTTTGTTCTTTGAGGGCATAGCCTTACTGTTATGCAGCCTGCAAACAAAAAATATTTAAGACTGTGCTTTACGCAAAATATTTTGCGCAATAAATTTTGCCTTTTAAAAAAATATTTACAAATCCCTTCCAAAACATCAGCCTATTTCGCTTTTTGGAAGATTTTTAAATTGGCATACAAATTGCAGTATATAAATGCAGATACACTTAATAGGCCTTGTGTATATTTTTTTAAAAGCAAGTTTAGGAGGATATATCTATGAGTAAGGAAACCGGTAATTTTACCCATGCTGAAAAGAAAACTGACAGCATAGTCGAGTTTACACCATCCTTTGGAGCTGCTCTTATATGTGTATTGTCATTGGTGGTTTCAATGGCTCTTTCAATCTTTTGCTTCAAAGAAAAAATGCACGTTGCAATGCTTCTCTCCTTAGCTATCACCATTTTAGTGCTCACCATCGAGAAATGTCCTTATGGCAAAATTGAAGCTGCCATAATTCATGGCGGAAAGCTTATGATAATGACAGCTCTCATTCTTTATTCCATCGGAGCTTTGATGGGTGCATGGATTGCAAGCGGCACTGTTCCTATGATAATCTACTACGGATTAAAAATAATATCCCCCTCCATGTTCCTTTTCACAGCCTGCATCGCCTGCATGATCACTTCTCTTGCAACAGGATCCTCATGGTCTGCAATAGGAACTGCCGGAGTTGCTCTTATGGGTGTGGGTATGGGGCTTGGAGTCAATCCTGCAATGACGGCAGGTGCAGTTGTTTCAGGCGCAGCCTTTGGCGATAAAATGTCGCCTTTATCTGATACTACAAACTTAGCACCGGCTGTTGCTGAGGGTGATGTATTTGATCACATCAAGGCTATGCTCTATACAACAGTTCCCTCTGCAATTATTGCACTTGCAGCATTCTTTGTTTTAGGAATTAAATACACAGGTTCTTCTGATACACACGTTGTAGCAGAAATTATGAATTCTCTCAACACCACATTTAAGCTTAACATATTCACCCTCATCCCACCTATTCTGGTTATTTTTCTTGCCATAAAGAAGAGGCCTGCCTTCCCCATTCTTCTCATATCCGGATTTACAGCTGCTCTAATTGCCATATTTGTGCAGGGATACTCCTTGGTAGATATGTTCACTATCATGCAGGATGGCTTTGTTTCAGAAACAGGAAACGCAGCTATGGATAAGCTTCTTTCCAGAGGCGGTCTTCTCAATATGAACGGAACCTGTTCTTTAGGTATTATTGCAATGGTTTATGGCGGTGTACTTGAAAAGCTGGGAATACTTGAGGTTATGCTCAAAAAGCTTACATTTGTCGGAAAATCTGTGGGAACACTGGTTTGCTCAACTGTGATAAGCTGCATAATCTTCAACATGATAACAGCCAGCCAGTATATGTCCATCATCTTAGGCGGAAGACTTTTCATCGGTGAGTTTAAAAAGAAGGATATGCTTCCTCAAACACTTTCCAGATGTCTGGAGGACGGCGGCACAGTAACATCTCTCATCGTTCCCTGGAATGTGGATGCAGCCTTTGCAGCAGCCACGCTTGGCGTTGCGGTTACTTCATTCCTGCCATTTGCAGTATTTAACTGGGTAGTTCCAATCATCTCCATCACATTTGGATTTATGGGTAAATTCCAGTGGAAAACAGGAGAAATAAAATCTACAAAGATATACAGAGATACAGCAGAAGCATAAAAGCCTTATATGAAAAAGGATACAAACAGGTTAAATCCTGTCTGTATCCTTTTTTGCAGCAGTCAACTTTCTAAACATCAAATAAAAAATTGAATACACCTGCTGTAACCCTGATATTTCCAATCTTATCCACGCAAAAAAGCAAATGATTGGATAATTCCAAATGCTCTCTTTTTTCACAGGAATACGCATGATACCTTAGATACTGTTTATAGCTTTTTTCATCCATTGCGTTGATTTTATCCTTCATAAGCTCGCTTAATCCATCTGAGGCTACCTCATGGATTATTTTCAAACCGCTTAAATCCAATAATCTGCGGCAGGCATCCACAGTATGAAATACAAAGGGAAAGTCTGTGAGCTTAAAGCTTTCCTTATCATAGGCTCCGTTTACAAAATAATCTGGATGTTCATTGAACATGGTCAGCAGCACCATATCATTTGACAAAAAAGCAAAGAATATTTTGCCGTTTGGCTTGCAGACGCGCTTAGCTTCCTTGATACATTTAAGCTGATCTTCCTCGCTGTGCAGATGATAAAGCGGGCCGAACACAATAACTACATCAAAGTGATCACTTTCATACTTTCTTAAATCCAAAGCATTTCCCTCTGTCAAATCAATTTTTTCACTTGCTGTCAGCTTTTGACGAAAAGCTCTTATATTGCTGTCTGACAGCTCCAAGGCTGATACTTTGTAACCCTTTTTGGCAAAGTACAGACTGTATTCACCGGTTCCGGCGCCTACATCCAAAATTTTTGAATCCTCTTTTAAATATTTTTCAATATAGCGTGTATTGGTTATAAATTCGACCTGTGCAGCCTTGGATTTTGTAAGACGAGTGCTCTCATCCATACGGCGGTACAGCTCCTGCACAAGTTCAGTATCATTTTCGTAAACATAGCCCTCCATAAAATGAGGACGATACACAATACTTTCTATGATAGTTTCATCCTTGCCATCCAACGACTTGCGCTCATGCGTCTTAATATACTTAAATCCACATTTTTCAATTACCTCAGCCGTCTGTTTATCCCATTTATGATTTCTTGTTAAAATAAAATCAAGCTTGCCGACATCAAAAAGGTATTTTTTTACTTGCTGCACAGCCTCAAACATAAAGTCTTGACCCCAATGATCTTTTGATAGGACAAAACTCAGCTCCCTGCCTTTTATATTGGCAAGTTCCGGATAAGCTTCTTCATTATATTCTCCCAAGCTTACCAAACCTATGATTTTACCCTTATATTCTAACGCTAGTGTATCAGATGTGCAGTATGCCCTATTCTCAACGCTATCTATACTAAAATGAGAACAATAATTTTCCAATTCATTTTTCTTTATTTGGCGCAATATCATACGCTCTGTTTTAAGTGCAATACGGCTGATGTCAATAATTTCGTTCATATTAACCCCTCTCTTTCCAAATAAAAAAGCAGTGCCGGCGAAAACATTTGTTCGCTTGCACTGCTCTTACTTTTACAATAGTCAATATCTAAAAAGTGCACAACAATATAAGCCCGATACATAAGCTGCAATTATCGGACTGATTATTATTTGTTCTGCAAATATAACCAAACATTGTCATAACTCCTCTTTATTTTGGCTTATTATACTCCTTGATAAAAGGTAAGTCAAGTACTGCCGCAATTACTTTTTTAATTGGCAAAAGAGACTCTGATTTTCACCAAAGTCTCTTTTTAATAAGCAGATCACAGAATTACTGTTCTGTCTTTTCGTTCTTCTTTATTACAGGAAGGATAAGACCGAGAGCAGTGAGTACGAAAGGTGTGATTATGTTCAGCAATGTTGATGCCATATCTCCCTTTACATACATACCAAAAATACTGCAGAAGGCTGTTACAAAGAAGCACCACGCACCTGCGATAAGCGCCAGTGTGTTGTTTTTCACAAAGCGATATTCGGGATTGAACTTCTCATATGCCTTTCTAAGTGCAATATATGCCACAAATACCCAGAGATAACGCAGGGGCATAGTAACAGAATTGAGCTTATTAAGCTGTGTGAGAACCGCTGCTGCACCGGGCACAAGGGACTGTATGAGGATAATGCTTCCTGAGAGAACAACCACCATCCAGATTCCGTTGATATATGCGCCGTATTTGTTTTTCTTAAGGAGCTTTGAGGGGATGAACTGTCTGGCATCCTCGTTGTCCAGAAGCATGCGCAAAGGTGCGTCGATGCTCAGCACCAAGGTGGAGAACTGTCCGATTGCATTGCACAGTGCATAAATTACCAAAAGTGCATTGCCCACACCATAATATTCTCCCAGCTTTTGGAATGCCCAATAGGAGCCGTTTGAAACATAGGACTGGAAGGAGGCGTCGCTTTCATTTATAACCATAGGGTCAAACATAAGTCCCATAGCTATTGTTCCTAAAATTGCGCACACCATTACCATTACAGCCAGAGCTATCATGCCTCTTGGGAAGCCCTTGGAGGGATCCTTTACCTTGTTTACATAGGGGGAGATCTTTTCACAGCCGCCTACTGCAAACACAAGTATGGAAAGAGAGGTGAAGTATCCCATGTTGAAATTGGGTATCAGTGTCTTTGCATTGAATTCCATTGAAACATATCCGGCATTGGGATTTATCACAGGAGCTGCAAACATCATGAGAATGTAAAGAATAGACATTACAAACATGCTTGTTCCTGCAACTGTCGCCAATTTTTTAAGGGGATTAAGACCGCGGCTTGCCACCCAGCAGAAGAAGAGCAGAACAGCCAATGTGGCAAGCTGCACTCCCAATGTGGGAAGCTTGTCATATGTTGTTCCGTTTTGGAACGCCATCCAGCTCAAAGCTTTAAGACCGCCGCTTCCCTTGCTTGCAATATAGGTTACATGGCAAGCCCAGTATGTCCAGCCGGCATAGTATGCAAACTTAGGTCCTATTGTCTCATGAATCCAGGAGCTTACACCGCCGCCGGAATTTTTAAAGGCAGAGCCCAGCTCTCCTACCATAAGTGCATAGGGCACAAAATAAAAGGCGAACATAAGAATCCAGCTGAAGATAACCTGTATACCGTTGAAGTACACAAATCCATTCAGTACATTACCGAAGCCCCAGACTGTCGAAAAGGCCATAAGAGCAAGGGTATACCAATTCATTTTCTTTGAATTTTCCATTTCACTACCTTCTTTTGTTTATTACTTGTGTACACTTTTTGTAT
>JAHHUC010000061.1 GCA_020024215.1 Oscillospiraceae bacterium
TACTTGCTGTTCTGAAGGAAAAAATAAAGCTTTTGGAGGATTTTGAAAATGCCACCATGCAGATGCTGATGTGCTCCAGCGAGGATTTGGAAGGCTTTGTCAGCAAAAGAAGCAGCATAATAGAAAGGGTTGACGAAGCGGATGAAAAAATAAGAGCCTGTCTTGAGGGAGCTGAAAACGGAGAGGAAATTATAAAAATTCTCAACGATAAATTTGAAGGTGAGATCCCCCTCTGGGCAGATGATTTGTATACCTGTGTCAAAAGCGTGAAGGCAATTTTGGCCCGGGTGAGAGAAAGCGATATGCAGGCAGCTGCCAGGCTTTCGCTTGAAAGAGAAAAAATACTTGAGCAGATAAAGCAGACAAACGGAAAAAATAGTGTAAAAGCTGCCAAATTTTATGCTTCTTCCGGAGAAAAAACAGAAAAAAATCTTTCTTTTGGCAATGCATGATATAGTTTTTTAAAAAAAGTTCGATAATATATATAGAGACGTAAATTGGGAGGCATGTAAAATGAATATAAATGCAGCTAGCGGAAACAGCTACGTAAATGCTCCCAGCAGCAATAGAGGCTTTCACGGACTGGCATCCGGACTGGATACTGACAGCATCGTGGAGTCCATGCTTGCTGGAACACAGGCGAAAATAGACAAGCAGAATGGTCTTAAGCAGCAGATAGAGTGGAAGCAGGAAATATACAGAGACATCATATCTCAGCTTAACACTTTCCAAAGTCAGTTTTTTGATCCCTATGCAGCCAACAGCCTTAAAAATCCCAGCTTCTTTAATGCTATGGTGGCAGGGGGAAGCTTCAAGGCCTTTTCTGCAACAGCCACAAGCTCTGCCGCTACCGGAAATACTTCCATAGAGGTTAGGCGCCTTGCCAGCAAAACTACACTTACATCAGGAAGCGCAGTCAGCGGAAAGCTCAACCTCAACATCAGCGAAAGCGCTTTGAATGAGCTTGTAAATAAGGAATTGGGTGACAGTGCATCCTACACAGCCAAATTCAAGGTTGGCGAAAAGGAAATAAGTGTTGATTTAAGAGATGTGTTTGTAGAAAACAACAATTTTAAAACATACAGCAGTGAATCAGCAAGAGATTTGGCAATAGAAGAAAAGCTCAACAAGGCATTATCTTCCGAGGGAGTCGCAGCGAGGGTCAAGGACGGCAAGCTGGAGCTTAGCTCAAAGGATAAGGTCAATATCACTGTTTCTGCTGAAAGCGGAAGCAATGCCCTTAAAAAGCTTGGCCTTACAGCAAACCAAAGCTCATCGGTAAGCTCAGCCGGAGCATCTGTTCTGGGCGGAACAATTGACGATTCCCATACATTTGACTTTAAGGTCAACCTCGACGGCTTTGAAAAGGATGTCAAGCTTGATATGAGAAGCTTTGTGAAGGATGGCAAGGTGAATCTTGACAAATTCGCAGAGCAAATGCAGGAAAAAATAAATAAGGCACACGGAAACGGCCAGATAAGCGTGCTGAAAACCCAAAACGGCTTTGAGCTTTCTGTATCCTCCGGAAGAAAAGTCATGATTATGGGCAATGCTGCCGAGCTTGAGGCTCTGGGAGTTAAAAACGGACAGTCCAACAGAATAGGCCTTAACGGAAGCCTCAAGGACCTTTATTTCTCCGAGCCGCTTCAGGGAAGCTCCTTTAAATTCAGCATAAACGGCGTTAAATTCTCCTTTGATGAAAATGCTACTATGGGAGAGGTTATGGATGCAGTTAACCGCTCCTCTGCCGGGGTGAGAATGGTTTACAATGCACAAAGCGATAAGTTTACATTGGAAGCCTCCGAGTCCGGTGCAGGACGCTCCATAACAATGACACAGGAGGAGGGCAACCTTCTTACTGCAATATTTGGCGGCGGAGCTGACGGCAGCCTCACAACAGGAAATACCATAGGCTCAAAGAAGCTGTCAGTCAACAGCATAGGCGCTAAATCTCCTCTTACAGATGATGAGTTTAAAATAGGTGAGGGCGTGCTTCACCTAAATATAAACGGCAAGGATCTGGATATAAGCATACCTAAGAAGAAGGAAGGAACCTATACAAAGAAGGAGGTAATAGATGAGCTTAACAAAGGCCTTAAGGAAAAGCTGGGAAGCGATGCAGTTTCCTTTAAGGAGGATGGAAGCATCTCTGTTACCGACGGCAGCATCGTAACTGTAAAGAGCGATTATACAGGTGATCTTAACGATACAGAGCTTGTTAAAAAGGCTGCCCTGGCAGGAGATTTGGGACTTGCCGTCTTTGGCCAAAAAGAGGCTTCAAATAAGGTGACAGGCGATACAACTCTCAAGGATTTGGGAATTAAAATAAACGGCAAGGACGGCGCTGCTCTTGCTGAAAGCACAAAGCTTTCTGATTTGGAAAAGCTTACAGGCGGTGTGCTCAAGTTTGAGGACGGAGCAATAAGAGCCAGCAAGAATGGCGCAGAGGGCGGAGATATAAGCAAGGTCCTCACTGATAAGGCCACCATCAAGGAGCTTTTCAAAGTTGATGAGCTCAAGTTTGAAACATCCTCTAAAAATGCCGCTGTTTACAACGAGGGTCAAAATGCCATTGTCAGCATAAACGGACTTGTCACAGAGAGAGCCAGCAACAACTTTGAGGTCAACGGATTGAATATATCCCTCAAGGAGACAACCGGCCAGCTTAAAAAGGCTTATGTTAAGCTGGATGCAAGCGGCAAACCGGAGCTGGACAGCAGCGGAAATCAGATAATTGAATTTCCTCCTCAGGGCACATATATAGATGAAAACGGCGACCTTATAGACGAGAAAACAAAGACACAGGTTTTGGACAGCAACGGCCAGCCCATACACTATCCCAGATGGGAATATGTAGGAACAAGGGGCGAGAGAATAAGTCAGGATGGCTATATACTGGATGCCAAGGGCCAGAAGGGTGAAAAAGCCGATCCGAGCATGTATACTTTTACCGGCTCTGCTGAAAAGGTAGAGGTTTCCAGAGATACAGATAAAATTGTTGAGGGCGTAAAGCAGTTTGTTGATGCCTACAACAAGATTGTAAAGACACTCAGGGATTATATGGATGAGGACGCCGACTATAAAAAGTATCCTCCTCTCACAGAAGCTCAGAAGAAGGAAATGAGCGAAAAGGAGATAAAGCTTTGGGAGGAAAAGGCTAAGAAGGGCCTTATACGCAAGGATTCCACAATCGAAAACTTCCTCCAGTCCATGAGGGTGGCTATGTATGAAAAGCCTGCCGGCAGCTCCATAGCTATATATGATTTGGGCATAGAGACAGGAGATTGGGAGAGTCAGGGTCAGCTGGTGTTCTCCAAGGACGGCGAGGCAAAGCTCAGAAAGATGATCGAGTCCAATCCCGATGAGGTAATGAAGCTGTTTACCGATCCGGTGGACGGACTTGCTACAAAGCTTAATGACATATTGGATAAAACCGCAAAGGTTTCTTCCGGAAGCCCCGGCGCATTGGTAACTTTGGCCGGAGTTAAGGGCAAGGCATCTGAAAAGAGCAATACACTCAATGACCGCCTCAAGGAAGTTGAAAATAAGATTTCCAATTTGAAGAGAAGCTACGAAAAGGAAAAGAACAGATATTGGAAGCAGTTTAATGCAATGGAACAGCTTATTGCCAATATGAGCGCACAGAGCTCGTGGCTCACTCAGCAGATGGGACAGTTTTAAAGTGAGGTGAAAAGCGTGAATCCCTATCAGAAATATCAGCAGCAGTCTGTTATGACAATGACACAAGGAGAAATGCTTATAAAGCTTTACGATGAAATTATAAAACAGCTCAATGCGATAAAGGTTCTCAATGATAAAAAGGATTATCAGGGTTCAAATCGTGCATCTCAGAAGGCTCAGAGGATAATCGGTTATCTCAATTCTACACTGAACTTTGATTATGAAATTTCAAATAATTTAAGTGCATTGTATGATTATTTCAGAAGCTGTCTTGTAAAGACGAATTTAAGCAAGGACAGTGCATTGATAGATGACATTCTTCCAATGATAATTGATTTGAGAGATTCCTTCGCTCAGGCAGATCGTTCTACAAGAACAAGCCAATAAAGCCTCAAAACAAATCGAACTAAGGACAAACCGCTCGAATTTTTTCGGGTGGTTTGTTTTTTGCTTTAGTTTTCATGTAATATGCCGAAAAATACTTAATAGAGGTAGTGTGATTTTAAATTCTAAAAAAATAATTATAGATTAAATTTAAAAATGTTTTAAAAGGGGAATTAACGGTTATGGGATATAAGATACATAAATCCGCAAGACTTTTTTCTGTCCTTGCAGCTGCAATGTTGGCTGTTTCCTCAACATCTGTGATGTCGGTTGCTGCCGAAACAGCTAAGCTGGAATTTGAGAAGGGAGAAGGTGGAGACAATTCCAAAGCGTTTGTCCTGACAGGAAGAAATATAAATATGAAGGAAACTCTTCCAAAGGGCTTTCTTTCCAAGGGAATAAGCATAAAAAATGCAGATACCAATCAGGAGCTGCCGGAAAAGAACAGCGGAATCAGCATAAGCAATGACAATAAGGCAATAAGAATAGATGAAAAATTTGACCCTGCCAAGGGCCAGAATACTCCTGCACATAATCCGGCGCTTTCGGCTAAGGGTGTTTACGCCCTAGAGGGAAATTACTATGCACTTTTGGCAGAGGGAACCGTTTCAGAGCAAACCTCTTATCAGGGCTCCTTTGAAGGAATTATAAAGTCTCAGACAAGAAGTGCCATAACAGAATATTCCAGATGCAAAATAGTGTGCACATCTGCCGAAACATCGTCGGCAGCTCCCAGGTTTGAGCTGGTTAAAAATACAAATGATGACAAAAGAACCGGTGCATTTGCAAAATATACAGATGATGCCACCGTATCAGTTATATCCATAAGCAAGGATGTAAAGAAAAAGGAAGTTTCCTTTTCCATAAGTGAAGAAAACAACAGAATAGAATTTGTAATGTATCCAAAGGCTACATATGATGTGGTTACAGAAGATATGGGAACATCAGCGGATATAGGAAGGCCTAAGATTGATCCTGTCACTCAAAAGCCGACACAGAAGGAGCCTGACAGCTACATAAGAAAGGGAACAGAGTTTGACATAATCTTCCGTATGCCTGTTTCCAATCCCTTGCTGCTCACAGTTCTCACACCTCAGGCAGCTATGGAGGAGATAGAGTCTGAAATAGAAAACTGCGACGGTGTGGGCAACACCGATTACATCAAGCTTGGCAGCGGTGACGGACTTAACTACCTCACACAGAATTTTGAGCTTTTAAGATCCTTGACAAAGTACAGCGGAGCCAACTTCTCAATAAAGTGGGAGTGGAAGCCCACCGGCAAGCTGGTGGACGGAAAGCCTGTGGGACTTGATTCGATGACAGAAAACGAAAAGGAAAACTGCAGAAATGCCATAAAGCTGTCAGATGGAAACAGCAACTGGCAGATAGCCTCCATATACCCTCAGGAGGATGATATAGTCGGCACTCTCACAGCAACAGTTTCATACACGCTTTTAGGCGGTTCCTCGCAAAAGACGCATACAACAAAGCTGCCATATAAGAACATATTGATAAGAGGCATAGGAAAGCCTGTAAATGTAGAGCAGATATCCCAAAAAATAGGAAAAACAGATGAAACATTTACAGATAAAACCCTGCCTAAAACCAAAACTATGGACGCCTATCAGGGGGATATTCCCGAATATAAGATAGAGCCTAAGGGTGCCTATGAATATCAGCTGAGGCTTAACATGGGCGCTAAAAACGGAAGTGCCAAGTATGCTGTAATTGAGGCAGAGGGAAATACCGATGCCATAAGCATAACAACCCAGCAGGGGGCAGAGGCTTACAGCGACTATAAGCCGGGAACACAGATTCCCAACATTCAGCTCGACAGCAAGACAGAGGGCCTTGTCAACATGAAAATAAGGGCAAACCAGCTGCCTATGGATGTGGGCAAGCAGTCTGTCACGCTTACATTCAAGTTCTTTATTCCGGATAGAAACGGCAAGGTCACTGAAAGCTCACGGAAATTTACCATACGGCTTAATATGAATGACAGCACCCCCAGTCAGGACAGCTCTCTTAAAAGCCTCACCATAAGGGACGAAAAGGATGAGGAGATAGTTTATCCCTTCCAGTCTGATAAATTTCTTTACAGCGGAGCAAGCACAGTACACATTCCCTACAATGTGAAAAAGGTTTCATTCACACCAAATCTCAATGACCCCAGAGGCTCAAGAGAAATTAAAATAACTGTCAAGGACAGCATGGGCAAGGTTATTGATACACTTACAACCACAAACGGCAAGCGAAGCGGAGCAATAGATATGCCGGAGGTAAATAAGGTCATATCTGTCATTGTGCTCTCACCTGCACAGGACCCCAGAGAGGAATATTGGACAACCTATCAGGTGGATTTGGTCAGAGATCCGCCCAGCGAGGATAACACATTAAAGACATTGGGGCTTTATTTTCCCGATGATAAAAGCCTTTCAAAAAATATATTGGGCAAGTTTGATTCCAATGTAACCGAATATAATGTCATGATACCCTATTCCACAGACAAGCTTAGGGTAAAATGGGAAAAAAGCAGCCCTCAGGCAAAGGGCCCGGAAATAAACATTGAATTGGAGGGAGCAAACCCTTCCGACCCGGATAAGCAGTGGCTGACAAATATCAAGAACAGATTCAAGGAATCCGGAAAGCCTACACTGGATCTTACATTTACGGTTGTTTCAGAAGCTGAGGCAGCAAGAACCTATACCATACATATAAGGCGCATGGACCCCGGCAAGGATGGAACTCTTAAAAGCTTTAAGGTGGCAGATGAGGACGAAAAGGAAATTAAATTCAATCCCTCCTTCAGCCCTGATAAAAACACCTATACTGCCAATATCCCGTACAGAACCCCAAAGATAAAGCTTTCTGTTGAGCCAAATGACAGTAATATTTCAAATATAAGGATTTATTCCAAGAGCAACAAGGGAGATCCTGTTCTTGAAATGCAAAAGGGCGAGGTAAAAATAGGAGCATACACAAAGGGCTTGGAGGTATTCTCCATAGATAACCCCGAAGTATCCAATCTCGGATATCATTCCTTTTACATTGAGGTATGGGCGGAAAATGAGACTGACAAAATGGAGTATGAGCTGAGAGTTGTAAGAGAAATGCCCAGCGATGATGCTTCACTTAAAAGCGTGGAAATATTTACACAGGATAAGGAGCCTATAAAAACACTGGCATTTCATCCTGATGAATACAGCTATTACCTGACTGTTCCCTATGAGATGGAGGGAGTCAGCTTCAGCCTTCAGCCCAATTTCCAATATGCCACAATAAGTCTTAAAGAGGATGGGGGAATTCTCCCTATACCCGATCAAATAACACCCGGCACACCCACAAAGACATATAAGCTTAAACCCTATGGTGAGAGCAAAAGCTTTGAGATCACAGTCACTGCTGAGGACGGAAAAACCCAAAAGACCTACACCTTTTCTTTCACAAGGGAAAAGCCCAGCTCTGATGCCAGATTAAAGGGACTCACTGTAAAGAATGCAGAGAATTTCAAGCCCATATTCATATCAGATAAAACAGAATACACTGCATCCTGCATAGTCGGTGCACCGGGAGTTATAATCACAGCCACCGCAAATCATCCTCATGCCACCATAAAGATAAACGGCGAGGTTGTAAAAAGCGGAAATCCCTCTGACCTTATTGAGCTTATAAAAATAAAAAGCAAGATACCCATAGAGGTCACAGCTCAGGACGGAGTTACCAAAAAGAAATACACAATCGAATTTACAAATGAAAATCTTGTAGAGAGAACCTCCAATGCGGATTTGAAATCTCTTGTGGTAAATTATGGCCAGATGACTCCTAAGTTTAAGCCTGCGGTTACAGAATATGAAATTGCCACCACCGAGAACACCTATTCTGTGGACATCATACCCAGAGCATCCGATCCTTTGGCAGAGGTAAAGGTATTTTCCGGAAGCCTTGAGATAGGAGATTACAGCGGAAATTATTCACAGGCATTGGAGGACGGCGAAAATGAGATAACTGTTGAGGTCACCTCGCCGGATAAAAAGAACAAAAAAACATATACGCTCAATGTTTACAGAAATGAAGAGGACAAGCTTAAAAATCTTGCACCTTTGACTGCTGATGAAATTGATTTTGAAAATTCCGAAAATCCCATAGTGGTGATGATAGACGAATATCCGAGAGTTTCGGCAGATGTTTTTGAAACATTGAAGCAATATCCCGAAAAATCTATTATTTTCCAGGGAAATGACTATTCGCTTACATTTAATGCCAAGGATTTGAACAAGGTTATACCCAAGACTGAAATTTATGATTTCAGAATGTATTTTACCAGCTTGCAAGAAGAGGAAATTTGGGATATAATGTACGAGAGCTCAAGAAACGATGATCTTACTGACGATTATCTCACCATCTACTTCCCCTATCACGGCTCACTTCCGGGAAGAGCGGTTTTACGCTTGGGCTTAGGTACAAAATATGCAAATCAGAGGCTGTACTGGCACTATTATAATATGGAGCGTGACAGAATCGATTATTACGGCTATTTAGACAGCAACAGCCGAGGAAACGTAGCTGTGTATGTGGATCATTTCTCCACATATATCGCCACAAGAAGGCATTATATAGTCGGCTCTGAAAACAAATCCCACATAATAGATGCACAGTATCAACAGCCTGCAAAGCCCAATCCCAATACGGGTGCCGAGATATGAAAAAATTCTTGATAACAGTTTTAATACTTGCATTTTTGCTGCTTGCAGCAGCCTTCGGCTATGTCCTCTTCAGTGAAGAGGACCAGCCGCTTAAAAGTGCGGGCGAAAAGCTGGCTTCAATGGCAGGCGGAAATTTATCGCAAAAGGTGGATAAAAATTCCGAAAGCTATAAAAAGGAATTGAATGTCAAAAAGGATACGGCTACTGAGGCGGATATTTTAGAGGTTATTGACTATGAAAAAAGCAAAAATCAGGATGTTTGTGCCTATCTTAAAATTGACGGCACAAAGATAAGTGATGTTGTGCTGCAATCCTTTGACAACAATGTATATTTAAGAAAAAACGAGAAAAAGGAGCCTGATGTTTTCGGCTGTTATTTCGCCGATGCCGACTGCTCTTTATCAACCAGAGATGAGCTGTCCTCCAACACCATAATATATGGCCACAGCGATTTGAAGGACAATCCCGACGGCAAGCGGTTCTCACAGCTTTTTAAATATACAGACGAGGGCTTTGCCAAAGAGCACCCTTATATAACTCTTGCCACCTTGCAGGATTATATGAAATGGGAAATTTTTTCTGTGTTTTATACAGATACAAGCTTTAATTATATAGAGGCAGAGCCTGCCAACGGCGCAGCTTCTTTGTCTAAGCAGGCGATGGAAAAATCTCTCTTTGATTTTGGAATAAGTGTTGAAGAGGATGATAAGATACTCACTCTTTCCACCTGCTCTGTAAAATACAAAAATGATGGAAACCAGCGTTTTGTTGTTATGGCAAGGCTTGTGGATGAATAGCAATAATACTTAAAGGGAGGAAAAAAGGGTATGGATATGAACAAGGGTTCAATAGGCTTTATCAGCGCAGGGCTTAAAGGTCTTGCCATAGAGCAGAAGGCGATCTTGCACAATATTGCCAATCTGGACACGCCCGGATATAAGGCAAAAAAGGTGAGCTTTGAAAATGTGCTTAAGGATGAGGGCGGAAAATATGACCTCAAGGCAGAGATAGAATCGGATAAAACTGCATCAATAAGAGCAGACGGCAACAATGTCAATATTGACACTGAAAGCCTTAAGCTTTATGACAATTATATAAGGCAGCTTTATCTCTTTCAGAAGATAAGCGGAAGAATGAGCAGCATACGCTACATTCTCAATCAGTCTGCCAAGTAAAGGGGGAGCAGCATGTCAATTTTGAATACTTTTAATATAGTCGGTTCTGCGCTTACAGCTGAAAGATTCAGAATGGATACAGCTTTGCAGAATATAGCCAATGCCGACAACACAAGGGCGGAAAATGATGAGCCTTACCGCCGCAAGCAGGTCATTTTCTCTGAGCGTGCGGTGGATTTTAAAAAGGTGCTCAAAAAAGAGGATCTCAAGGTAAACGGCGGCGGAGTGAGGGTGACAGATGTTATTGAAAGCGACAGGGATTTTGTCCCTGTTTATGACCCGACACACCCTGATGCCAATGAGGATGGCTATGTTATGTATCCGAATGTCAACACAGCAGAGGAGAGGGTGGACCTTATAGAGGCTGCAAACGCATTTGAGGCAAACCTTACGGCCCTTTCTCTTGTTAAGTCGCTGGCAATGAAATCCTTGGAAATAGGCAAGTAAGGGCTGTTATTATTTTTATATTTTAGGAGCAATTTTATGGAAAGACAGATGGACACAGAATATTTTGGAATACATCTTCAATGCACAAGAGAGGGAAAGCAGGAGTGTCTCCTCACTGTGAAACAGCTTTTGGAGCTTTGCTTTGCCGCAAAGCATGAGGGCATTTTAAAGATGGACTCCATGCTGGATGATAAAACTCGTTACAGTGATAAATTTCTGCGGAAAGCTGTCGCCATGACTACCGAGATATCAAGCTCAGAAAAAATAAGAAAGTGCCTTTACAATTACATAATTTCTTCAAAGCATATAGCAAACAACCAGTTTTTAAGCGAAATAATAATTACAGAGGCTATGTGCGCTTTGAGTGATGATGAGGATTTGGATTATATTTTTACATATTTGATACCATCCTATTTTGGAATAGAATATGACAGCGAGGTTGTCAATGTATATCAAAATTATAAAAAAGAGCTTTTGTCACAGGTGATATAGGCTCTTAGAATATAAGAGGTGGCGAAATGTCTTCATACGTTAACGTTATGGAGGAATTGGTGGAGGAATCCTATGAAAACGTGAAAAATACACTTAACTGCTGTCAATGCGAGGTCTGTCATAACGATATCATGGCATACGCATTGAATCTGCTTCCTCCTAAGT
>JAHHUC010000062.1 GCA_020024215.1 Oscillospiraceae bacterium
GTGTCGCTCACTTTTATGCGTACACATTTTCGGCAGGCAGCCTCCAATTCTTCGGCACTCAGCTCCTTCACCATGCAGCCGCCATCAATGATGCCATAATGGGTAGCCAGACGGGAAAGCTCGTCGAGAATATGACTGGAAATCAGCACAGTGATATTTTGTTCTCGATTGAGCTTTAAAATAAGTTCCCGAATTTCAATAATGCCTTGTGGATCAAGTCCATTGACAGGCTCATCCAAAACAAGAAAATCCGGATCACCTGCCAATGCAATTGCAATTCCAAGGCGCTGGCGCATACCGAGCGAGAAGTTTTTGGCTTTTTTCTTCCCGGTATTCTCCAAGCCCACCAGCTTCAGCAGTTCTGAAATACCATCATAGGAAGGCAGACCGAGAACGAGATACTGTTGTTTCAGATTTTCCTCCGCAGTCATATCCAAATAGATTGCAGGTGTTTCCACCACAGCGCCCATACGACGGCGAGATTTCATGATGTCTTTGGTGTTATTGCAGATGCCGTATAGGGTAAAGTCCCCGGAAGTCGGCTCCTGCAATCCGCAGATCAATCGAATTAGGGTAGTCTTACCGGCACCGTTTTTACCCACAAAGCCATAGATGGAGCCTTTGGGAACATTCATGGTAAGGCCGTTCAGCGCCTGAAAGTTTTTATACTTTTTTGTCAGATTATTTGTTTGCAGAATATAGTCCATAATGTGCAGCCTCCTTTGATGACTCCAATATACAAAATAAAAGTCAAGAAAGTGGTCAGGAAAATCGTCAAGATTTGGTCAAGATTTTTGCTCTGACAGCTTAAATCCAATACCCCAGACGGTTTCAATGTAATCCTTCCCTCCGATCTCCTGCATTTTTTTCCGCAGATTGGATATGTGCTGCTTTAAGGAACGCTCAGTACAGTCCGGTGTGTCCAGACTGATTCTGTCAAGCAGAACACCTTTGGACAGTACCTGTGACGGGTTCTGCATCAAAAGCTTCAAAATGGCGTACTCCGTTCTGGTCAGAGAAAGAGGTGTATCGCATATAGAAACGGACATGGAGGTGTCATCTAACTTAAGATCTCTGTAATGCAGAAATTTTGCCTTATAACATTTTTCTGCATTGCGAAGCTGCACAGCAATACGGGCCAGCAGCTCCTTAGTATCAAAAGGCTTGGTCACATAGTCTGCGGCACCGCCAAGCAAAAGGGATACTTTATCCTGTACATCCACTTTGGCACTGAGAACAATCACCGGGATATTTTGAACATGAGGGAGGACTTCCTCGCCGGAAAGCCCCGGCAGCATAAGATCCAGCAGCACCAAATCAGGCTTGTTTTGTGAAAGAAGATATAAAGCTTCTGTTCCGGAATAAGCCCGAAGAGCAGTATACCCCTCCTTCTGTAATATCTCTTCTAAAACATTTCCGATTTGTACATCATCATCTATGATGGCAATGGTTTTCATTGTAAATAAGCCTCCTGAGACTATCACTTTTGCCTGTCTGTTTTTTATCTGCCCACAAAGCCTTTTTTGGTTTTATTCCAGCTCTTCTTCTAATATAAGGCGGACCATAGAAATGGTTTCCTTTGAATTTTCCAGATATTTTCTATCCATCATATAGGCAGTTCCGTATATTATGGAATGTATGGTGAATATTTTCTTTTTCACCGTTCCTTCGGATTTGAATTTTTTTATACAATAATCCCTTATCAGATTTTCATTTTCGGTAAAATAAAAATCATCCTGCATATTGGAATTTTGAAAGCTATCCGGCTTCATAGACATTATATTTCTGAAATTGGGATTGGCAATGCAGAAGCGTATATATGCAATGCACACCTCTATAAGCTGAGTTTTTTCATTATCTGCAAATGCTTCCATCACCTGACATCGCAGCTTTTCCCATTGGCGATTGATGTAAAGCATTATTTCAAACACAAATTCCTGTTTGTTTTTAAAGTGCTTGTAAGGGGCGGCACAGGACACATTGCATAAGGCGGATACTCTTCTCAAAGAAAGGTCCTCTATGCTGTGCTTTTGAAGCTCACTTATGCCTGCAAGTATCAGACATTCTTTCACGGTTTCATATCCATTGTAATCTTCCATAGTCTGCTCCCTTCATTACTTTTATATAATTATAGCATTTTCACAAAAAGTTGTAAATAATTTATATATATCAGTTGACAAACCGACAGCTTATGATATAATCGGATAAAAGTTAACGCTGTTAACCTTGCTAATATAACATTGCAGCTGTAAGGAGACTGTTATGAAGGAATTGGAGCAGTACAGGAATAAAATCAATGATATAGATAAAAAAATGGCCCGGCTTTTCTGTGAGCGCATGGCTCAGGTCAAAAATGTGGCGCTTTATAAGAAGGAAAGAGGCCTTAATGTATTTGACCAAGGGCGGGAAAATGAGGTTATAGAAAAAAATCTCGGCTATATAGATGACATGGTGTTAAAATCCTACTATATAAGCTTTATCAAAAGCACAATGGAAATTTCAAAGCAGTATCAGCACCTGTTTCTTGACGGAATTAAGATAGCCTGTTCCGGGGCTGAGGGTGCATTTGCACACATAGCTGCCAAAAGGATATTTCCAAAAGGAAGCTGTCTTTTTTTCAGAGATTTTGCCTCTGCATATAAAAGCGTTGAGGACGGCAGCTGCAGCTGCTGTGTTCTTCCGATTGAAAACAGCTATGCAGGGGAGGTGACACAGGTTACAGACCTTATATATTCAGGAAGCCTTTATATAAATGGCATTTACGATTTGGAAATATGCCACAATCTCTTGGGGGTTGACGGCGCAGAAATAGGCGATATAAAAACAGTTTTGAGCCATCCTCAGGCCCTTAGCCAGTGTCAGGAATATATACATGAGCACGGCTTTAAAAGTGTTGCTCAGGAAAATACAGCAGTATCAGCCAGATATGTATCAGAAAGAGAAGACAGAACGATAGCCGCCATTGCCAGCAGCGAAACGGCAAAGCTTTATAAGCTTAAAATATTGGATCATGACATAAACTCCAGCAGCACCAACACCACAAGGTTTGCCGTTTTTTCAAGGGTGGAGAGCATTTCAGACAATCCAAAAAGCAGATTTATAATGATATTTACAGTTCACAATGAAGCCAAAGCGCTGGCAAGGGCCATAAATATAATAGGTGAGTATGGCTTTAATATGCGTGTGCTTCGCAGCAGACCTGTGAAAGAGGAGCCTTGGAAATACTATTTTTATGTAGAAGCCGAGGGCAATGCATATGATGAAAATGCAGAAAGGATGTTCACCGAGCTTTCATTTCAGTGCGATATGGTAAAGCTGGCAGGAAGCTTTTTGAATGAAGAGAAAATATAGGATATTCGGGTGATTTTATGATAATAGATATAAAGCTTAGAGAAAACAGCTATGATATATTGCTAAAGCGAAAGGCCCTGGAGGATATTTCAAGGCACATCAATATAAACCGCAAGGTGCTTGTGGTAACAGATGACGGTGTTCCATCAGTTTATGCAAAGAAGGTGGCTTCATCGGCAAAAAAGGCCTGTATTGCGGTAGTGCCCCACGGAGAAAAAAACAAGAACTTTGACAATTATAAAGCACTTTTGAAAAAAATGGTGGATGAAGGCTTTACAAGGGGGGACTGTGTTGCGGCAGTAGGCGGCGGAGTGATAGGTGACATGGCGGGCTTTGCAGCTGCCAGCTATATGCGGGGAATAGATTTTTATAACATTCCCACAACACTTTTGTCTCAGGTTGATTCCTCCATAGGCGGAAAGGTTGCCATTGATTTTGAGGGCTTTAAAAACATAGTCGGAGCCTTTTATCAGCCAAAAAAAGTGGTGATAGACCCGGATGTTTTAAAAACTCTTGAGCCAAGACAGCTTTCAAACGGTCTGGCAGAGGTCATAAAAATGGCGATGATAAGGGATGAGGAGCTTTTTGAAATAATTGAGCAGAAGGATATATATGAAAATATCGACTGTATAATAGCCAGATCCCTCAATATAAAAAAGAATGTGGTGCAGCAGGACGAAAAGGAATCAGGTTTAAGGAAGATACTTAATTTCGGACACACCATAGGTCATGGTATAGAAAGTGAGCAGAACGGAAAGCTGCTGCACGGTGAAAGCATAGCCTTAGGTATGCTGCCTATGTGCAGCTGTGAGGCAAGAAAAAGGCTGATAGCTGTTTTAAATAAGGTGAAGCTTCCCTGCCGTGTAAGCTTTGGCAAGGAAAAGGTGTTTGAGGCAATAAAGCATGACAAAAAGTTCAGCGGAGAAAAAATAGATATTATAAAGGTAAATTCCATAGGAAGCTGTTTTATGGAAAATGTGGATGCCCAAGAGGTGTACAAGCTTATGAGTGCTTTGGAGGAAATGCAATGAAGAATACCTTCGGTCAAAGTGTGTCCGTCACCATATTTGGTGAAAGTCATGGTGAGTGCATAGGCGCAGTAATGGATGGAATTGCCCCGGGAATATATGTGGATGAGGATTTTATTGCAGAGCAGCTTGATAAAAGAAAGCCTTACGGAAAAATTTCCACATCGCGCCAAGAAGCAGATAATTTTAAGATAGTCAGTGGAGTTTTCAATAATAAAACCACAGGTACACCTATATGCATACTCATACCCAACAGCAATACAAAGAGCGCTGATTATGAAAGAACAAAGAACCTTCTCCGCCCCTCCCATGCAGACTATTGTGCATGGTGCAAATATCACGGCTTTCAGGATTTTAGAGGCGGAGGACATTTCAGCGGAAGATTGACAGCCGCAGTTACAGCCTGCGGAGCCATTGCCATAGCTGCGCTTAAAAATAAGGGAATATATATAGGCACACACATAAAAAGGTGTGCCAAAATAGATGACAGGGATTTTCAGAATATATCCCAGGATATAAATAAGCTGAATTCCTCAAGGTTTGCTGTTTTGGATGAAGAAAAGGGCATTGAAATGATGTCCAAGATAGAACAAGCAGCAGAATCCGGTGACAGCGTTGGAGGAATTTTGGAAACAGCGGTTACAGGCATGCCGTCAGGAGTGGGGGAGCCTTGGTTTGACAGCTTTGAAAGCCTTATATCGCATGGGCTGTTTTCAATCCCGGCAGTAAAGGGAGTGCAGTTTGGAAAGGGCTTTAAAATGTGTGATATGCCGGGAAGTGAGGCCAACGATCCCTTCCGGATAGAGGACGGGCATATTTTTACAACTCAAAACAACAACGGAGGGATAAACGGAGGCATAACAAATGGAATGCCGGTGGTGTTCAGCTGTGCTGTAAAGCCCACCCCCTCCATTTACAAGGAACAGAAAACAGTGGATATCTCCTCTTATAAAAATGCTGTGCTTAAAATAAACGGCAGACATGACCCGGCTGTTATACACAGGGCAAGGGTGGTGGTGGACAGTGTGTCAGCGCTTATAATATGCGATATGCTGTCATCAAGATTTGGAACAGATTACTTTTTGGGGGAATAAGCCTATGGAATACGGATGTATAGGAGAACACCTGTCCCACAGCTTTTCTAAGGAGATTCATAAAAGAATAGGCCATTATGACTATATACTGCGTGAGGTGGAAAAAGAAAAGCTTAAAGGCTTTATAGAGAGCAGAAAATTCAAGGGCATAAATGTGACAGTCCCATACAAGGTGGATGTGATGTCTATGCTCGACAGTATAGATGAAAAAGCAGAAAAAATAGGTGCTGTCAATACAATAGTAAATAAAAACGGCACACTTTTTGGCTATAATACCGATTTTGACGGAATGACAGCCCTTATAAAAAGAATAAAGCTGGATTTGGATGGGAAAAATGTGCTTATTTTAGGCACAGGCGGAACAAGCAGAACCGCGTTTTATGTTGCAGAAGCTCTTAATGCCAAAAGAATAACCAAAGCAGGCAGGGTTAAGCGAGAAAGCAACATAAGCTATGAGGAGGCCTTGAGCCGATATAAGGATACACAAATAATAATAAACACAACTCCCTGTGGAATGTATCCTGATATGGATGATATGCCTGTGGATATACGCTGTTTTCCCTCTTTAGAGGGCGCAGTTGATGTAATATACAATCCTCTTCGTTCAAAATTGGTGCTTTCTGCTCAAAAATTGGGCTTAAAGACTGAGGGGGGACTTTATATGCTGGCATCGCAGGCTGTTTTCGCAGCCGAGAGGTTTTTTGAAAGATGCTATGCTTCTTCTGTGACAGATGGAATTTTTTCGGATATACTCAGGCAAAAGGAAAATATTATTCTTATCGGTATGCCCGGCTGCGGCAAAAGCACAATAGGTGAGCTTTTATCAGCAAGGCTTGGAAAAAGGCTTATAGACACTGATAAAATGATAGAGGAAGAGTTTAAAAATAAGCCGGATGAGATAATAAATACTTTGGGCATAAATGAGTTCAGAAGGATGGAGTCGCAGGTAATAGCCAAAATAAGGACAGAAAATAACTGCGTTATAGCAACCGGCGGAGGCTCGGTGCTTCGGGAGGAAAATGTGCTTAATCTAAAGCTTAACGGCACAGTTTTCTTTATAGACCGCCCTATTGAGAGAATATGTCCAACAAAGGATCGGCCGCTTTCTTCTGACAGGGAAAGTCTTTTAAGGCTTTATGAGGAAAGATATGAAATATATAAATCCGCCTGCGATGAAAGAGTAAGGAACATATCAAGTGAGCAGCAGACCGCCGATGAGATAGTAAGGCGTCTGGAAGGGATAAGATAATGAGGATACTTGTTATAAACGGACCTAATATAAATATGCTGGGCATAAGGGAGCCTTTGATATATGGCAAGGGAACATATGACGAGCTTTGCAGCATGATATATAAATTCTGCAATGATAAAGGCATATCCGTGCAGCTGTATCAAACCAATCATGAGGGAGATATTGTGGATAAGATACAATCCGCATATGGGAAATTTGACGCAATAGTGATAAATCCGGCAGCTTATACGCATACAAGCATAGCCATATTGGATGCTTTGAAGGCGGTGGGCATACCTGCGGTTGAGGTGCATATTTCAGAGCCTGACAGCCGTGAAGAATTCAGACACATAAGCTATATAAGGGATTACTGTGTAAAAACCATAGCCGGAAAGGGCTTTGATGGTTATATAGAGGCAATAGAATTTTTGATAAAGGGCAGATAAAAATGAAAGTAGTTATAAGCAAATCAGAACTTAAAGGCACTGTTACTGCACCGCCCTCCAAAAGCATGGCACATCGCATGCTTATATGTGCAGGTCTGGCAGAGGGGGAAAGCATTGTTCACAATGTGGCATACTCAGAGGATATACTGGCGACTCTGGATTGTTTGAGGGCAATAGGTGCTTCATACAGATGTGAGGGTGATACGGTTATTGTCAGGGGTGCAGATAAGAAAAACATACCTGAAAATTTATATCTTGGATGCAGAGAGAGCGCAAGCACACTGAGATTTTTTATACCCATATGCTCAGTTTTGGGAAAGAAGGCAATCCTCAGCGGTACAGAAAAGCTTCTTTCACGCCCTCTTGATGTTTATGAGGGCATATTCAAGTCACAGCACATAGAATTTAAAAATGACGGAAAAAGCGTTTGCTTAATCGGCAGATTGACAGGCGGAAAATATAAGATAAAGGGAAATGTAAGCAGTCAGTTTATAAGCGGTCTGCTTTTTGCCCTTTCGCTGCTTGATGAGGACAGCACAATAGATATTATACCGCCAATAGAAAGCTCTTCTTACATAGACCTTACCATCAGTGCATTGGAGCAGTTTGGAATACATACAGCTTGGATTGACGAAAGGACGATTTTTGTAAAAGGAAAGCAAAGCTGTAAGCCCAAAGAGGTGATTGTAGAGGGAGATTATTCAAATGCAGCCTTTTTTGAAGCGCTCAATTATCTGGGAGGAAAGGTCAGCATAGAGGGCTTAAAGGAGGACAGCATACAGGGGGACAAGGCATATAAGGAATATTTTCCCATGCTCGAAAAGGGAACGCCTACAATACATTTAGGCGGCTGCCCTGATTTGGGACCTGTGCTTTTTGCTCTGGCAGCAGCTAAAAACGGAGCTGTTTTCACCGGGACAAAAAGGCTTAAACTAAAGGAGAGCGACCGCTCAAAATCTATGGCACAGGAGCTTAAAAAGATGGGGATATCGGTAAAAATTGAAGAGGATTCCGTACTTGTTTACCCCATAGATTTCAAAGCTCCCACAGAGATTCTTTGCGGACACAACGACCACAGGATAGTTATGGCGCTCTCTGTGCTTTTAACTCAGGTGGGAGGTACCATTGAAAATGCTGAGGCGGTAAAAAAGAGCATGCCGGACTTTTTTGAAAAAATGAAATCCATCGGAGCAAGGATGAAGCTTTATGATTAACAGAGATATTAAGGTTTTGATAGTGGGCCTGGGTCTTATAGGCGGGAGCTATGCAAGGGCGCTGATAAAGAAAAAATTTCATGTCACCGCCATAACAAAAGAGCAGAGCTCCATAGATTATGCCATAAAAGAAAAAATAATAGATGAGGGTTACAGCTATGTAAATGAGTCTGCTGTAAAGGAGGCAGACCTTGTAATCTTTTCGCTTTATCCTCATGTATTCAAGGACTGGATAAGCAAAAATCAGCATCTTTTCAAAAGCGGAGCTGTAATAACAGATGTGACAGGAGTAAAGAAAAGCGTGGTGTATGACATTCAGGATATGCTGCGCAAGGATGTCGAATTTATAGCAGCTCACCCTATGGCAGGCAGAGAGGTTTATGGGGTTGAAAACAGCACTGAAAAGATATTCTGCGGTGCCAACTATATTGTGGTTCCCACAAAGAAAAACACGCAGAGGGCGATAAAGCTGTGCGAAGATTTGGGTTTTATTCTGGGCTTTGAGCGTGTATCCATACTCACGCCAAAAGAGCATGATAATATTATTGGCTTTCTTTCACAGCTTACCCATTGCATAGCCGTAAGTCTTATGACCTGCTGTGAAAACGAGCATCTTTTCAGCTATACAGGAGATTCCTTCAGAGATCTTACAAGGATAGCGAGAATAAATGAGGATATGTGGTGTGAGCTGTTTTTGCTAAACAAAAAAGCGCTTACAGAGCAGATGGATATATTTATAAAGGAGTTTACAAATCTTAGGGATTTGATAGATGGGGAAAACGAAGAGAAGATAAAGGAAAAAATGCGTTTGTCCACCAAAAGAAGAGCATTGTTTGACAAAAAATAACAGACAGGGAGAAAATATAAATGAATTTGGAGTTTGAAAGGAAATTGCCCATACCAATGGAGGTAAAGGAGGAATTTCCCCTTTCTAAAAGGCTTTCTGACATTGTGGACAGAAGAAATATAGAAATCGCTAATATATTCAAGGGCAGGGATGACAGGATAGTGCTTATAATAGGACCTTGTTCAGCCGATAATGAGGACAGCGTCTTAGATTATATAACACGTCTTGCCAATGTGCAGGAGAAGGTAAAGGATAAAATTTATATGATCCCCCGCATCTACACCAATAAACCCAGAACCACCGGCGACGGCTATAAAGGTATGCTGCATCAGCCTGATCCCAATAAGAAGCCGGATGTTTACAACGGACTTATCGCCATAAGAAAGCTGCATATGAGAGCGCTTGAGGAAACAGGCTTTTCCTGTGCCGACGAGATGCTTTACCCGGAAAATCACAGATACTTAAATGATGTTCTGGCATATGTGGCAGTTGGCGCAAGGTCGGTTGAGGACCAGCAGCACAGGCTCACCGCCAGCGGAATAGATTTGCCTGTCGGAATGAAAAATCCCACCAGCGGAGACATTTCTGTTATGATGAACGCAATCACAGCTGCACAGCATAAACATTCCTTCATATATAGGGGCTGGGCAGTTCATTCACAGGGCAATCCGTTGGCCCATGCTATTTTAAGAGGATATGTGAACAAACATGGCCAATCAATGCCCAATTATCACTATGAGGATCTTCTTAATCTTGCAGAGAGCTATTCAAACACAGAGCTTTCAAACCCTGCGGTTATAATAGACACCAATCATTCCAATTCCGGAAAAAAATATTACGAGCAGCCCAGAATAGTAAAGGAGGTGCTGCATAGCTGCAAATACAGCAGCGACATCAAAAAGCTGGTTAAGGGCTTTATGATAGAAAGCTATATAGAGGAAGGCTCGCAGAGGATAGAAGAGGGCATCTACGGAAAATCCATAACAGATGCCTGCCTTGGATGGAAGGACACAGAAAGGCTTATATATGATATTGCAGAAATTCTCTGATAACGATGACATTAGATAAAATATCAGGCATATAAAATCTAAATTCGATAAGAAAAAAGAAGATGGGGCTTATTAAGGCTCCATCTTCTTTTTTATAGGTTATATGTCCTGCTCTTATAAGAATATATTTAATTCTTTTTTATTTCTCCTGCTT
>JAHHUC010000063.1 GCA_020024215.1 Oscillospiraceae bacterium
TTCAGAAAACTGCAATATGATGAGGGAATCCTCCATAGAGGCAATCTGGTGGATTCGTTTGTAGGCTTTTTCATATGTCCAGCTGCCGCCGTCAGAATTGTAATAATCTATGTAGCAATCTATTATTTTGTCAAGATACTCTTCTTTATATTCAATATAGCTTAAATTCATATCTTTGCCCCCTTAAAAATATTTATAATTATAGCACAGGTTTTAATTTATTCACAGCTAAAACGGAAAAAAGGATAGCGAAAAAATTTTCACTATCCTTTTTTTGTTTATGTAAGGGGATATTTAATTATTTTTTATCGAAGATAACAGCTTAAAGGTAAGACTAATCCCTGAAATCCTCATTTAAGCGGAACTTGTCAATCATCTGCTTCATGATTGCAACCTGACTTGCAAGCTCCTGCGCTGTGGCAGCACTTTCCTGAGATGTGGCTGAATTTGTCTGGATAACGGCTGAAATCTGGTCAATGCCTACGGCAATGCTGCTGATGGATTCAGATTCGCCGTTGATGTGGCTGATTATGCTTTCAATATCGCTTACAACTGAGGTCATATTTTTGGAAACATCATCCAAGGCCTGAGCTGTATCATCAGCTATGCTCACTCCGCCCTGAACAGCAGATATGGTGCTCTTTATAAGGTCTGTTATGGATTTGGCAGCATCAGAGCTTTTTCCTGCCAAATTTCTCACCTCATCGGCAACAACCGCAAAGCCCTTGCCTGCCGCACCTGCTCTTGCAGCCTCAACTGCTGCGTTAAGAGCCAGAAGATTTGTCTGGAAGGCAATATCCTCAACAGTTTTTACTATTTTTTCAATGTGCTCGGAATGTTCGCTGATATTATCCATGGCATGAAGCATCTTCTGCATCTTTTCATTGCAGCTTACCACCTCGGTGCCGATA
Source organism: Oscillospiraceae bacterium (assembly GCA_020024215.1). GTDB lineage: Bacteria > Bacillota > Clostridia > Oscillospirales > Ruminococcaceae > Yanshouia. The sequence goes on from JAHHUC010000063.1 coordinate 912, forward strand.
TGCTCCACATTCTTGCTTATAAGTGATGCACGGCTTACCTCCCTGTTGGATTGGGTATCCAAATCCTGAACTGCCGCAGCCAATTCCTCAACAGTGCTTGCCTGCTCTGTCGCTCCCTGAGCCAAAGCCTGCGCTCCGTCAGCCATATTATCAGAGCTGATATCAACCTGGGTTGCTGCATCGGAAATTTTAAGCATTGCATGAGAAAGAGTCCTCTGAATTTTTATCATGGCATCCTTGAGCTTTTCAAACTCGCCCACATAGTCATGCTCAAGCCGGAAAACAAAATCTCCCGAGCCCATCTTCTTCAATATTTCAGAAACCTCGTCGATGTAAACTATGTAATTTTTAAGCCTTGCCACCAAAGCGCCTATGCTTCTGCCTAAATCGCCCAATTCATCATTGCTCTTTACGGTGATGGCAACATCCAAATTTCCGGAGGCAAGCTTCTGTGTAACCTCATCCAGCACCTTTATGGGCTTGACAATATTGGATACCGAGATAAGCACCACAATTATCATGCACAAGGAGGCAGAGCCTGTAACCAGACTGAGCTTTCCGACTATGCCCTTTCTTGCCAGCTGATATTCCTCATCAGGAATCTGACCTAATATTTTCCATTCGCAGCTGGGTATAAAAATAAGTGTGCCGTGGCGCACTGCCTTGTTTCTTTCATATACAACAGCTTGCTCTGACTTTTTGTCAGCTATAAGCTGCATCATGTTCTGAGAATATCCGGCATCTGCAAGATCCACGCCTATGTTGGTGTCATCATAGTGGAAAACCACCTTGTCATCGGCATCGAACACCACAAGGGAGCCGGTCTTTCCTATTTTTATATCTGCGAGCTGACCTTGCAGATTTTTCAAATTGACATCGGCACAAACAGCGCCTATAACCTGAGAATTTCTGGTATAGGGGACAACTATGGTGACAACCAGATCCCCTGTTTCCTCATCTACATAAGAGGCGGTGGTGGTGTATGTTGATGTGCCCTTGGCAGCCTTATACCAGGAGCGTTCAGACACCTTATATCCCACAGGAGGGAGCCATCCGGCATTATCTATAAAAATGTCGCCGCCTGCGCCGTCAATTCCTATGTAAACATTGGAAACGCCATTTGGAAGGACGTCATAGGCATCTGCCAAAAGATTTATCATGGTATTGTAAAGCGCAGGCTGCTCATCATAATAGGCACCGCCTGAATAGTCTACGCTTTCTAAAAACTGCTTTACACGGTCATCCTGAGTTATGCCCTTGAGAACAGGATAGAAGGAATTGAAATATCCGTCTATTTTTGCCTCTGCCGACTTGGTTTCCAATGTAATCTGTCTGTCTGTCAAAGCAGAAAATTCTTTAGCCGTCAATCTTGATACCAGAACACCTATAAATGTCATGAATAAAACCATGATTATGCCCAGTCCGATTGTATATTTTTTGGTCAGACCTAGGCGCTTTTCTTTTTTTGTAAGTGAAATGTCGATTTTTTTCCCTGCTTTTTTCATAAAAAATTATCCTCCGATTCAGGAATTTTCCGGGCAGAAGGGTAAAAAAGGAGAAGTATCTGCAAATACCCCTACAATACTAATATTCGACCGAATTATTAAAAACTAAACAAGATTATTGATTTTTCTCAATAATTTGCACAATATATATATATATATATATATATATATATATTGTGCAAAACTTTTGTTCATATTCCACAATAATTCTGAATATGATAAATTTGAAAATTCTTTGCACCTTTAATAGCTTTAGGCAGACCTCTTAAAAATATGAATTTTTTAATGTGCAGGAAAAAGGGATTGACAGAATTTTATTTTTATGCATTTTAAATGCAGAGCACAGCCTGCTTTTAGAGGAAGCTGTGCCCTTTGCAAATGCCTATTTTAATGTTTCGGAATTATTCAAAACCATTGTGGAATATAAAAACAGCATATCCGCCCCTTCAAAATCTATAAATCTATCCAGAACAGAGGGGCTTATATACCTTATATCCACAGCTGTAACCTTGGAATAGCCGTTTAAAAACAAGGGCGCTATGGAGGAGCCGAAGGAATCTCTGAAAATGACAAGCTCTCTTTTTTCTTTTGCATTTTTATTTTCCATTGTCACAAGGGACAAGGGCCCGCCTAAAAATATTTCATAGGCATCCTTTCCTGACGCTTTTTCCAATGTGTATGCCTTTATTTCTTGATTGTTCTGATAATCATAAACATAGGCATTATCTATCACATCATTGCTGAGGTATCTTATTTCCTCAGCATCAAAGGGAAGCGCAGACTGTCCCTTGTAAACCCCGTAAAACGGATTGGGAAGCACCTTCTCCTCATATGTTCCGCTTAAGGATACGCCCATTCCCTCTGCTAATTTTTGGGCAACCGGAACTATCTTCTCCTGTCGCCAGTGGGTGTCGGTTTTATAATAGCAGGAAATGTCCAAAAGGTCATATATGGGGATATAGGTCAAAAAATCCGCCTGCTCTTTCATCAGCTTGGCAAAGCCTTCATAATCTATGGATAAATGACCGCTTTCCTCTGCCATAAAATAGTTTTTATCCGGAATTACGGAAAGATAGGCCTTGCTGCCTTCACTTAAATATTTATCCACAATAAACCTAAAGCGCTCTGCTGCATTTTTGATAGATTGCTGCTTCAAGGGATATTCCAGCTTGCTCAAATATCCGTTGTAAGAATATATCCTGTTGTTGTCCTGCTTTAGGAATATGTTTTTGGCTGCAAGCGCCTTTACAGCTCTGAAGCTGTCCCGCATGGGGAAGGAATCCAGACTGTATTTTTCAAATCCGGACATAAAGCTGCCGTTTAAAACGCTTTCAAATGAAAGAGCCGGAAGCTTTGACAAAGGCCTTCTCTCGCTGTCTGAAAAGCTTTTTTTGGGCATAAAAAGGCAGAGGACAAAAAATATCAGTATAATTGAGGCAAAGCTTATTACAACCGCCTTATCCTTTATGTTTTTATTCATGCTGCCCTCCTTGTTAAAATCTGAAATAAAGAAAAGGATTGAAGGAGCCGTCTACAAGATATGCTGTCATCAGAAAAATAAGCGCTGTAATTGCTATTGGCTCCATAACATTCAAAAGCCCTTCGGCCTTTGGCTTTGACTGCAATCTGAGAAAGAAATTTTTAACCGCCGGTGTTGCACCTATAAGGCTTATGAGCAAAACGGCTTTAAAGCTTTTAAAGGTGTAAAGAAATTCATCTGATACCAAAGGAATTCCTCCCATTCCTATAAGTCCGCCCAAATCCGAAACAGCTTCCTTTAAATTTGAGGCATTGAATATGACAAAGCTTATAAGCACAGCCAAAGTCATATAAAGCCTTGAAATTATGCTGTGATTTTTAAGCCGTTTCAGCAGCCACAGCTTTTCTGCAATGAGAAGAATTGCAAAGAAAAGCCCCCAGACAATAAAATTCCAGCTTGCCCCATGCCAAAGCCCTGTAAGCATCCACACAACAAATATATTGAGCATCTGCCTTGAGCTGCCCTTTTTATTTCCGCCTAGGGGGATGTAAACATAATCTTTGAACCATGTGCCCAGAGACATATGCCATCTTCTCCAAAATTCGGTAATATTTTTGGAGATGAAGGGATAGTTGAAGTTTTCAAGGAAATTAAAGCCCATTATCTTTCCCAAGCCTATTGCCATATCCGAATAGCCGGAAAAATCAAAGTAAATGTGAAGGGCGAATGATACTGCGTAAAGCCAATAGAACAAAACCGACTTTTCACCTGAATTTCTGAATATGGCGGTTATTTCCCCCAGCTGATTGGCAAGAAGTATTTTTTTTGCCAAGCCTACGGTAAACCTTCTCACACCCTCTGATGCCATCGAAAAGCTGTGCTGCCTGCTCTTTAGATTAAGAGAGATATCACTGTATCTTACAATAGGGCCTGCAATAAGCTGAGGGAACATTGAGATATAAGCGCCTAAGCTTATAAGACTTCTCTGCGCCCTCTCTCCTCTGTAAACATCGACAGTATAGGAAATTATCTGGAAGGTGTAAAAGCTTATGCCTATGGGGAGGACTGTTTTTAAAAGCGGAATATTCATTCCTAAGGCATTGTTGAAGTTTGAAATAAAGAAGTCTGCGTATTTGAAGTAAATCAAAAACGAAAGACTTATGAAAACCGAAATTGTTAAAAATATTTTTCCCCTTGCCGTTTCTCTGTGCCTTTCAATCAAAATTCCGAATATATAGCCTAAGATAACCGAAATAATCATCAATACCACATATTTTGGCTCTCCCCATGCATAAAAAGTGAGGCTGGATATTAAAAGTACAAGGTTTTTCATCCCCTTGGGAGAAATAAAATAAATTCCCAAAACTATGGGAAGAAAGTAATATAAAAATGTAACGCTGGAAAATAACATATCTCTTTCCTTTAAAAGGGAGCAGTCATTGTGAACTGCTCCCTCTTGTTTTTACAGAAGTTTTGTTTACTGAGCTATTGCCTGCTCAACTGCAATTTCAGCCTCTTTGATATTCTTTTCAAGCTGGGACTTGAATGTGTCCGTTATATCTGTTGAACCGTAGCAAACAACCACATAATCGCCCACACTTGCAATGAGAAGCTTTTCAGGGCTTCCGCAGAGCCACTGCTTGGAGGAGATATTTTCCTTCACCTCATTTATAAAAGCCTCGGCTGTGGAAGCATCCTTAAGACGGAAGGAGCCGGCAGTGAACACATTGCCATTCATCATGTGAACCAAGGATGCGGCAGAATCTATCTTATCAACCGCAGAGGCAGGTACAGAGAGCACTCTCTCCAAATTTTCGGGATTTTCCAGTGAAACCCTGCCGGGTGCATTTTCAACCATGTTTTCGGCATCGCCGCCGCTCATGGGGAATGACATATCCTCAGGGTAATCCTTCATTATCTCTGATAAAACAGATTCTTCGCTTTCATATGGTATTGCCTCCACAAATTCGGAGGATTGAGAGGATTCTGAGGCTGCGGAGCCTGATTGGGATGCGTCGCCTTCATTTTTGCAGGCTGCAAGAGCAAGTGTCATAGCCATTGCCAATAATAATGCTGCTGTTCTTTTCATATTTTTCTCCTTATGTTTTGATTTTAATAAGCTGTATTTATTTTTTCAATGAGCCTGTGCCTTTCTCATTTCAATATAAAAGTGCTGCAATTTATATTAAATACTGCATAGGCTATAAAAAAACACAGTCTGTCCATTTTATAATATTTTCAAAGATTTGACAAGGCGGATTAAAAGCAAAAATTTCTATAATTGAAAAACAGGGCACAGAAAAAACTGCACCCTGTTATTTTAAAAAATCCGAGCGGCTGTTTTGCAGGTGAAAATTATAACCTCTGCGATTAAAATTTGCCACCTTCAAAGCCACTAGGTTTATATCGGAATTCATATATTTTGCAATCATTTCAATATCATAGCCATACTCAACATACTCTAAAACCTCATTGTCAGGCAAGGCTATTTCGGCAGCAAAGCAATTTGCCTCATATTCCATTCTGTCATTTTTCATATCAAATATATTGAATTCCTGAAAAACTTTTGCTTCACCTCTATGTAAAACATCATGCCCAATCTCATGCAGCAGCACTATTTTTCGCATTTCAGGACACAGATCTTCCTTTATAAAAATAAATCGGTTGCGCTCGATTACTTTATAAACACCCTTTTGTTTTGAAAAAGCAACAGGAATTATAATAATTCCAAGCTGTTCAGCAATCTTTGCCGGTTCTCTTGAGCCGACCTTCCTTACAATTTTGTTGGCTCTATCCACAATATCAACGGCTGAGTTAAGATGCATAGATACATCTCCTTTTGTCATTTCACATAATGCTGACTATTCTTTTTTGCTGTTATATTTCTTAGGTGCATATTTGCGATTGTTTTCCTTGGCAATCACATATGCCTTTTGGATAGCCAACATCAATTCGTCCATATCCTCTTCTGCCAATTCTCCGCCTGAAAACAGACCTGTCAGCTCACCAACAAGTGCTTCGGCCCCTTTTCTTCCACGATAACCATACTGTTCTCCTGCATTAAGGATAAACTCATCCTCCTGTGTCAAAAGATAATTCACATTAACTTTAAGTGCTTCGGCAAGTTTGTTGTAAAGCTCTTTGGTTCTTGGCGGAAATGCGTCTGCCTCATATGAGGTTATTGTTCTGCGGGAAACACCTATCTTATCCCCCAGCTGTGTTTGGGTCAAGCCCAATTCTTTTCTTGCTTTTTTTACTTTTTCACCAAAAGTCATAACTGATATCACCTCAAATTTAGGAAAATAAATTTCTCAAAAGGTATTGACATGAGAAGTTAAACGTCCTATAATTGTAATTGAGAAATCCGATTTCCTATATTTTATCATTTGCTGCTCAGTTTGTCAACAAAACGTACAGCATTTTAAAAGCCGGACGGATTTTCTCTTAATGAAAGCAAAAGTTTCTGCAGCTCGCCGCGGAGTGCTGATAAACATAAGCTTTCAAAACAAAATTAAATTTTAAAGGAGATTTCAATTATGGGATTTATAAATGGAAAAGCATATAGATTCACAAATGGGTACTATTTAGATCATGCCCTTAATGTATATGGTACAAATGCAGCAAGTACTGGAAGAAATGTTTGCCTATTTTCTGATGACCCTAATGATATAATGCAAAAATGGATCATTAAAAGTTCTGGGAACGGATACCGTTTACACAGTGCTGTAAATAGCGCATATGTGTTGGATTGCAGCGATGGATCGCTGTCTAATTCATACAAAAATAATGCTCATCTTTGTGCAACTTCACAGACCAGTATAACCGACAGTCAGGTTGAGTTTGAATATGTATCAGATAATATCTATAAGATTTACTTACCTGGTAAAAAGCTATATCTTACTGCTACTAACAACACTCTTGTTTCTGGTTTGCCAGCATCTTCAATCAGTACATCCACTGCTTTAACTGGTGGTTCCGGTGGGCAGAGTAATGTTTACTGGGCTCCAGCATCTACATCTTCCAAACAACAATGGAAAGTTTCACCTAGCGTAGATGGGGGCAGTAGTAACCCATATGCCGCACTGAATTGGCGCTATGTCTATGACGACAAAAAAAACTGTTTGGGATATTATGGATACGACCCTGTGGGAGCTTACCATTTACATTGGGGAATTGATGTAATTTGTGATTCAGGCACAGCTATCAAAAGCCCTGCAAAGGGAACTGTTTATGCAGTGGGTGGAAGCACCTACCAGCATTCTGATAATCCTAATGTCAATATTGATAATGTACAACCTCATAGTAGCATGGGTTACTTTGTGGTTCTTAAAATGGACAAACCTGATCCTGTTACAGGTCGCACTATGTATGTCCGCTTTTTGCACTTGAGAGATGTCTCCTCTTTGAGATATAAGGATACTGTATACGCAGGTAATCTGATTGGTTATACAGGGAATACAGGTTTAAGTGATACTGCTCATCTTCACCTTGATGTCAACACCAAAACATCAGCTCAGCACTCTGGCAACGGCTTCAGCATATCCAACACAATCAATCCAGTAAATTTTTTCCCAGATGTGTCTTTTCCCGACAACTATTATAACTATGGTGTAAAGTAATCCATTTGTATTATAGTCACTAACAAAAGCGACCATATTATTGGTCGCTTTTGCTATATTAGATATATAAATATCTAAGTTCTTTCCAGATGACATCATCATTTTCAGTTCGATATGGTCCATTCCTTTTTCCGCCTACCTCTATAAAGAAAGAGTCGAAACCGATAGAAAAGGCCGGACATTCATCATCTGCAAATTCAAAAAAGTCAAACCAATATAAACAACCACGAGGCATATCTGCTCTTACTTTATCAGGTTCAGGTTCCTCATTATAAATTTTCAGTTTTTGCCATATATTCATAATCTTTTTAATTTCATTTGGTTCTGTGACAATTCCGAATTCTCCCATAGAATCATCGTAAAATATTATTTTCTGTATACTGACTTTTGGGATTTCCACATTTGGAAGTTCTTCAAAACTGTATGTTTTATCTTTGACAAAATCATCAGATAATTGAGAAGATACAGTATTTTCTTCACTGCCGGACTTTTGACTTTCTGTTTGTGATATTTCACCATCAATAGCAGATTGACTATCAGACTTGTCAGCTTCCGTTTTGCTGTTAGATGATGTGTCATTATTTGTACTTCTAGGTGCACAGGCAGAACTGCACATACATAAAGCCAGCATTGCTGCAAGCAAAATTTTCCTTTTCATTTTTAAGAGCCCTCCTTTTTATTTGTACCCTCATTGTACCATATCAAATTAAAAAGTCGCCTATTAGTGGTTTTTTATCCAACCCTAGGAATATTTCCCTCAAAACTTTCCAATGTCACACCGTCTTTGTCTTTTCTTAAGGATATTTTACATTCTCCTTCACCCGGAGTATAAAGAGATGAATAGGTAAATGAAAATGTGGAAATATTGCCTTCAAGCACACTGTCTGTAATATTTATAACAGATGTGTCTTTTCCACTATATACAGAAAGCTTGTATCCTTTTTTCTCAGGGACATATGCCTCAATCTTTGGCATTCTTTCGGCAGAAATCCCAAAATAAGATTCTATAAATGCCTCCACAATATCTTTTGAGTAGTATAAATCATACTCATTATCGCCCTTTATTAACCAATTATCATACTCTTTATTTCCGGCAGTACGCTGACAAATGGCATAAATCTGAAAACAATAATATGCCTCTTCTTCTGAAATAGGATTTTGAGAATCTATTCTTTCCGGAAAATCAAAAATCATCGATTTATAAACCTTCATCAAAACCGTTTCAGCCTCTTTTAGCATGTCAATATCACTTTTATCAGATACATTCACGGAAGATGATTCCGTACCCGATTCTGATTTTTCTTCCCCACTCTTCTCGGATTCATTGGAAGAAGCAAGAGAAGAACCTTCTGAACTTATCTTTGATTCTTCTGACTG
>JAHHUC010000064.1 GCA_020024215.1 Oscillospiraceae bacterium
GATGAGGAATATAAAATAGCTGACACATTATCGGACTTTTTCCAATAGCATTTGTAAGAAAAATTTCAAATTCATATCAGATGGTCACACACCCGGCAGCAGATCCTTTGGGGAATTACTGCTTTTTTAATTGAAAGATATATTGCTCTTTGATATAATGATATCACATCTTTCCAAGCTATCGAGGTAAACTTATGGATATAAAGCAACTTGAGGTATTTGTAAATGTTGTTAATTTAAAAAGCTTTTCAGCTGCTGCAAAGGCCCTTTATCTCACACAGCCCACCATAAGCGCCCATATCGTCTCCTTAGAGCAGGAGCTGAACACCAAGCTTCTCATAAGGACCACACGGGAGGTTTATCCTACAAAGGTGGGGCAGCTTCTTTTAAAATATGCAGAGGAGATACTTGCTGTACGCGAAAATGCAATACAGGCTGTCTTGAATTTTGAAACATCAAAAGAGGGAGAAATTTCCATTGCCGCATCTTCAATACCATACAATTATTTTCTGCCCAAAATAATAAAGGCCTTTTCTGTAAAAAACCCTAAAATTTCCTTCAATATCATAAAGTGTGATTCGGTTTCTGCAATAAAAAAGGTGGAGGAGCAATCTGTTGACATTGGTTTTTCCGGAACCAAAACAAACAGCTCCAAATGTGATTTCAAACCATTTACAGAAGATAAGCTGGTGATAATTGCCCCAAACACACTTTATTATAAAACCAAATTTTCCAACGGCTATTCCATCCAAAAGCTGCTTAAAGAGCCTTTTATCACAAGGGAAAAGGGCTCCGGAACAAGAAAAGAGGCTGAATATCTTTTAAAGGAGGCCGGAATCGACATATCCAAAATCCACATTGTCGATGAGATGAATGACAATCAAAGCATCATCAAGGCTGTCAGTGAAGGCATAGGAGTCGCTGTCATGTCAAATCTGGCTGCACAGGAAACACCTCTCAAAGCACAGATATCTACATTTGAATTTGAAAATATCAGCAGGACGAGAAAATTCTACATTGTCAAGCATCACCTCTCCCCTCTTTCGCCGTCAGCAGAGGATTTTTGCAGCTTTTCTCAAAAATTTTTCCAGAATTACAGTAAATTTCCATATTGACAAGAAGGTCTGCCCCAGAATAGATACTCTGTGACAGACCTTCCTTTTATGTTAAACTATACCCATAAACCATTCTACTGCAATTGCCACAATTACAACCAAAAGAGAAATTATGAAGCCGTGAAGCATTGGATTTATTCCTGCTTTTTTCATATCCTTGTAGCTTGTATTAAGTCCTATGGCTCCAAGTGATGCAACCATCAAAAATTTGCTCAGCTCCTTTGCAAAGGAGGATGCCTCATTTGGGATAAAGCCCAGGCTGTTTACACCGGACAAAAGGACAAAGAAAAGTATGAACCAGGGAAAAAGGCTAGAGAGCTTGATCTTCTCGCCCATAGTCACTCCCTCTGCTGCCATGCTCTTTTTCTTGAGATGTATGTTTACAAGTGCAAATATAATTACTGTGGGGATTATCGCCAGTGTTCTGGTCAGCTTTACCATAGTGGCGAAATCTCCTGCCGCCTCGCTGAAAGCATAGCCTGCTGCCACAACCGAGGAGGTATCATTTACAGCTGTGCCTGCCCACAATCCGTAAGCCATATCAGAAAGCCCCATATATCTGCCCATTATCGGAAAAAGAACTATCATGGCCATATCAAAAAGGAATGTTGCCGACATGGCATAGGCAATATCCCTGTCCTCGGCATCAATTACAGGAGCTATTGCTGCTATGGCAGAGCCGCCGCATATTCCTGTGCCGGCGGAAATGAGATTGGACAGCTTCCAGTTAAGCCCAAGTGCCTTTCCGCAGAAATAGCCTATTCCAAAGCAGGTAAAAAGTGTAAAGACCATAACCGAAAGTGAAAGCCTTCCGACTGTCAGGATAGTAGTTACATTCAAGGAAGCGCCCAAAAGTATGATTGCAAATTTCAAAACCTTTTTTGCGGTAAACCTTGCACCCTTATTAAAAATACTTGTCTTGATAAGAGAATTTAAAAACATACCTATAAAAAGCGCTATGACCGAGGCGCCTATGAGATGCACAGGCATGAGCCCCTCTAAAAATTTTGCACACAGGGCTATTGCCACCGCAAGGCAAAACCCGGGTATCATTTCTTTGATTTCCTTAAATCTTCCCATTATTTTTAACAACTCCTATTTTTTCATTGACATCATATTAACACAATACTACAATAAATGAAAATAATCATTTGTTATTTATCAATAAGTAATGTTTATGAGGTGCTTTTATGTCTGATACAAGAATAATAACCTTTCTGACGCTGTGCAGGCTTATGAATTACAGAAAAACTGCTGAAAGCCTTAATATGACACAGCCTGCCGTAACGCAGCACATACATTATCTGGAGGATGAATACGGCTGCAAGCTGTTTAATTATAACGGCAGGACATTATCTAAAACCGCCCACTGTGAGATGCTTGAAAAATACAGCCGTTCCATGCTCTACAATGAAAAGGTTTTTAAGGAAGCAATCCTCATGCCAAAGGTACTGAGGATATCGGTCGGAGCCACCAAAACCATCGGAGACTATGCTGTTGAGGAAAAATTTCTTCCGCTATTAAAAAGGGATGACATAAATCTGGAGCTTATAGTGGATAACACAGAGGCCCTTTTGGAAAAGCTCAATTCCTTCAGGCTGGACATACTTATGGTGGAGGGCTTTATCGACAAGGAAAACTACGGCTATGAGCTTATAAAAAATGAGGAGCTTATAGGCATATGCTCCAAAAATCATAAATTTGCAGAAAAATCGGTGAAACTAAAGGATATTCTAAATGAGCATATAATTCTCAGAGAGGAGGGCTCGGGCACAAGGGCGGTGTTTGAAAATTTTCTCTTTCAAAACGGCTTCGGCATACAAAGCATAAAAAGATATTCCCAGATAAGCAGCTTTAAAATCATTGAAAAAGCAGTGAGTGAAAACTGCGGCATCTCCTTTGCATATGAATCTGTTGCAAAAAATTCAAAAAAGCTTTCAGCCTTTAAAATAGAAGGCACCAGCATTATGCATGAATTCAATTTTGTCTTTTTAAAAAATACGGATGTGGAAAAATATCTTGAGCTTCTGAGGTAAAATGCTCTTTCAGACAGCAAAACGGCAGGAAAAATGATATGTCCCCCCTTTACTTGACACCCTAGTAGTAAAGGAAGGACATATCAAAAATCCGACCGTTTTTTCTTTTACTCTTTTTTTCTTATAGCTATCAATACTATAAGCTGTACAATAAGAGAAATAAAGGTTAGAAATATTATCATGCCAACAGGTGTAAGCGGCTTAAAAAAGCCATACCAGCGCTCTTCTAAAGGAATCTTTACCGCACACAAAAAAGAGGCAATAAAGGAAGCTGCGTTCCCCAAAGCCGGCACCAGCAGCTTTTTTCTTATAAAAAAGAAGCGGCTTAAAAGAGAAAGAAACACCATCATAAGCACATAGCTTAAAATTGACCCCTTTATAAAATCAACGGCCATTGCCGCATAGGCAAACGGAACAGCGTAAAAAACTGCAAGAATATTTTTCTTCATAGCATATGCCCCCCTATTTCATATCCGAACTATCATAAAATTCCTTTGTTGCCCTTATTGCCTTGCGTACCCTTTCTATATATCCTTCATCATCTTTTATATCACTGTATAATATTTTTTCTGCCCTTATATCATTATCCGCCCTTTGAGTATCAGAATCCCCTGAAGGCTCCAAAACAAAATCTATGGCATAAAAGGGGACATTATTATAATCAAAATATTTTTTAACCTCCAAAAGAATCCGGGCAAATCTTTCTTCTGTTACAACATCATCCTCAATGTATAAAGTGACGATGCCCATATCCTTTCCCAATGCCCTCACATCGTATATTTTATCAATTTCAAAATCCAAGCTGTTCATACTATTTTTTGGGAAAAACGGAAAATCATGTTGTCCTTCCCCGCCTGTAAACAGCTCCCCATATCCTATTTTTACACTAAAAGGAAATGCTGGATTTTCTGTCACATTCTTTACCAAATTCCAATATTCATCAAACACCCTGCGAACTGTATTGTTTTTTTCCTTTATATGATAATTGTAGGAATCATATTTCAGGCGTCCCCAGCTGTTATAGCCCAGCTTAAAATGCCTGTCCAGACTTTTATCACAGACTGCATTGACATAATAGCCGTTTTCCTTGAAGCTGTATCTTATTTCACTGATATAAAAATTTTCATCAGGATATGTTTTTTCAATATAGGCTTCTGCCGATTTTTTTACAATATATCTTGATAGCGGATTTCCCACCAAAGCATTTGCAAAAAGCACAAGGCCTGCTGTAAGAAACACTGCTGTGACAAATGCAGCTATTTTACAAAACCTTTTATTCATGATTTCACTCTCCCTGCCCGATAAAATATTCCTTCATCTCATTTTCCATATTTTCAGAGTCAATCAAGTCCCTTGGAAATTTATCAATTTTAAGCTCGTCAAAGTTTTTTTCATCTGTGCTTTTAAGAGTTATGCTTATTAAATTAAAGGGACAATTCTTTTTATATAAATATTCTTTAAGCTCTGACAAAATTTCTCCCATACGCCTTACGCTTACCTCTTCATCACCTATATCCATATAAATGATGCCCTGCCTTTGGCCCAGCTCTCTTGTATCATATTCCTTATTCGGTATGAGCATAGCTCTCTCTATCTGCCCTTTTATCCTGACCTCATCATACACCAGAGCAAGATCACAGCTTTTTGACAAGGTGTCAAAGGACAGCTCCTCAGATATATAGCTATCTAAAAGCAGCGTGTTGTATTCATCTGTCAGGCGATATGCCGTATTCCAGCCCTCTTTTATATTGTCATAGGTGGAGTGTCTCACCTTACCCCAATAATTGACATAAACAGAAAAATAATTGTCCGGCTTTTCATTATGCTTAAAATCTGCATAGTAGTATGGGCCTATAAAATCGAAGCCGAAGTCGGTCATCTCATAATTTTCATTTGGAAAGCTTTCCTCAACATAGCTTCTTGCTGCAATTTTGGCTATAAACCAGGAGGCCGGATTTCCGATAAATATATACACAGCTCCCAACAGCACAGCCAATATGAATAAAACCAAGCCCCATGCAGTCACACTGCTTATTATGTTCCATGTTTTTTTATTCATATCTGATCCTCTTTTTTAAAAGCAAAATGAAACAGCGAAGCTATTAAAATTCCCACAATTGCAAATATACTGTAAATAATTGCCCATAAAACTGACATGGATAAAACATCGGCAAAGGAGCCGGCCTCTAACCCCCTTATAATATTTAATATTCCTATGCTCAAGTTTAATGCTGTCAATATTATGGGAACTTTAAAAACTGCTCTTGAACCAAAGGCCCCATAGCCCAAGGCTCCTACAATGGGCATTATAAGGCTGTTATAAAACATATCGGCATCATAGCTGAGACTTAATCCTATAAACATTGCAGCAAACATAAAAAAAACCGAAGAGGCGGACAGCCTGCTTTTTAATTTTAAGAACAGCCTGTTGACATCAGAAATCTGCAAAACAACATACTCCCCCAAAAGCTTTCTGCACTCTGAACATTCTGCTGTATGCTCCAGCACCAATCTCTTGCTTTCATCGCTTGCTATATCGTCCTTGACCAAAGGTATAAGATCCCTCACCACATCACAGCTGAGCTTACTGTCCATAATACCCCTCCTTCTCCAAAATTTCCTTTATTCTGTTTTTAACCCTGAAAAATATAACCCTTGCAGAGCTTTCGCTTATTGAAAGCTTAATTGCTATCTCGTGGAAGGAAAAGCCGTTTAGACGCAATATCGCAACATTCCTGTCCCTCTCCTTTTCCCTCTTCAATATATCTGAGATTTTTGCTTCAAGCTCCTTATAAAGCATATGATTTTCCAGATTTTCACCGCTTTCAATAAACTCTGACAAAAGCTCTGCTTCAGCCTTCCTTTTATTCTTTCGCAGATAGTTGCACCATCTGTGCCTTGCTATTGAAAACAAGAAGGTCTTTACATCCGAATCCCGTCTGAAGGACCCTGCCGATTTTAAAAGCTCTAAAAAAACCTCTGCTGTCAAGTCCTCCGAAAGGTGGGAATCATGAGTAAGGCTGTAAAGATACAAATAAACATCTCTGTTATAAAGCATGAAAATTTCTTTTATAAGCTTTTCCATCACATTCCCCCTTCAATCTATTAGTAACCTGAGGTGCTGCTTTTGTTACAAAATTTTTTGAGATATATAAAAAAACCGGGAAAATATTCCCGGCATCAAAATTAAATTTTGGAGTAGAGGACTATTACATCAGGGTGAAGCTGGAGGATTGTTGCAGGGCAAGAGGGTGTGATTTTGCCCTCTGTGGCTTCTTTAAAAATGTTATATTTCTTTTCTCCGTTTATGACCATAAGTATCTTTTTGGCTGTCATAATAGAATACATTCCCATTGTCACAGCCTTTGTGGGGACATCCTTTATATCATCAAAAAATCTGGAGTTGGCTTCTATTGTATTTTCTGTAAGATTTACAACATGAGTTTCCTTTGTAAAAAAGTCCGCCGGCTCATTGAAGCCGATGTGTCCGTTCAAGCCTATTCCCAAAAGCTGCAGGTCTATGCCGCCGCTTGCTGCAATTTGAGCATCATACTGCCTTCCGGCTTGCTCATAATTCCCATCATAGGCGTTGGGTATGTGCAGATTTTCTTTTTTGAAATCTGTATAATCAAATAGATTGTGATTCATAAAATATTTATAGCTCTGCTCGTTTTCGGGGGATATGCCGCAATACTCATCAAGATTGTAGGTTATGCAGTCCTTAAAGCTTATTCTTCCTTGGCTGTTTCTTTTGATAAGCTCCTTATACAGGCCTATCGGTGTAGAGCCTGTTGCCAATCCCAAAACGCTGTCAGGCTTATCTTTAAGCTGCTGTTCATAGATATCAGCGGCATAGCTGCTCATTTCTTCATATGTATCAAATGTAACTATCTTCACAAAAATCACTCACCTTCCGTATTATTTATAGATTATACCACACCCTTTTCCCCAAGTCCAGTTTTAAGCATATTTGGACAATTTTAATCAATCCTTAATCAAAAGATAGAAATTTAAAAATATTAAGCTGTTAAAATTTTATAAAAGAAAGGTTAAAGGTGCTTATTATGAAAAGACTTTATTATGACGGCAGCATAATTGACACAGAGGACGGCAAAAAATATGATTGGCTTTTGATAGATGGAAAATTGATAAAGGACAAGGGCTTTAAGAACGATATTCCCTCAGATTTAAGCGAGGATGAAAAATGCAGTCTGCATGGCAGTACGCTTATGCCTGCCATAATCGACCCTCACAGCCACATAACCTCCTATGCCATATCAAGCCTTCAGCCCAGCATAGAAAATGCTGAAAGCTTTGATGACATAATTCTTACAGTATCTGAATTTATAAAGCAAAACAAACCAAAGGAAACGGATTTTGTTGTGTGCTCAGGCTATGACCACAATATGCTAAAGGAGCAGCAGCATCCCAAAAAGGAGCTTTTGGACAGAAAATTTCCTGACACTCCCATTGTTTTGCAGCATATTTCAGGTCATATGGGTGTGATGAATCAGAGGGCTTTGGACCTGCTTTCAATAAATAATGACAACAACGGTCTGCTTTTGGAAAATGATTATATTTCCAGCATAAAGAGAATACCTCTGCCCGGTACAGATGCTATTAAAAAAGCCATTGTAAAGGCACAGAACACATATGCCTCCTTTGGAATTGCAACCGCTCAGGAGGGAATGATAGCCAAGGAAATGATTCCCATATTGAAGATGGCAGAAAACGAAGGTCTGTTCTTTATGGACATCTTAGGATATGCAGACCTCAAGGATTATGAAGAGATATTCTCATCTTTTTCCGAATGTCTTAATGAATATCACAGCAGAATAAAAATCAAGGGGCTTAAAATATTTCTGGACGGCTCTCCGCAAGGCAAAACAGCCTGGCTTCGTGAAGCATATGAAGGAGAAAGGGATGGATATAACGGCTTTGGCACAATGAGTGATGAAGCGGTGACAGATGCCTTCAAAACAGCAATCAAACTCAATAAACAGCTTATTGCCCACTGCAACGGTGATGCTGCGGCAGATCAGCTTTTAAAATGCGCCTGCATGGCAGCAACAGCCGATAAGATAGCCGCCCTTCGTCCTGTTGTTATCCATTCCCAGCTTCTGCATCCTGAAATTATGCCAAAGCTTAAGGAGTATGGCTTCATACTCTCCTTCTTCCCGTCTCATATATACTATTGGGGTGAAACTCATGTTAAAAATTTGGGAATAGAACGGGCAGAAAGGCTTTCATCCTTAAAAAGCGCATTGAATGAAGGTCTTATATACACCATGCACCAGGATACACCTGTACTTTCTCCTAATCTTTTTAAAGCTATGCAGTCTGCAATTTTAAGAAAAACAAAGTCAGGAAGGCTTTTGGGCGATAAGGAAAGGCTCACAGCATTGGAGGCATTGCAGGCAGTTACAATAAATGCAGCCTATCAATATGGCGAGGAGCACATCAAGGGAAGCCTCAGGGAGGGAAAGCTTGCAGATCTTGTAATTTTAAATGAAAATCCACTGGAAACGGACCCTGAAAAGCTGGATAAAATCAAGGTTGAGGCAACAATAAAGGAAGGCAGGTATATTTATACCGCATAATAAAAAATGAGACTGTAATCAAAATTACAGTCTCATTTTTCATGTACGGAATGAAAGAGGAGCATCTATTTTGGCTTATTTTCCTTTGCCTCATGCAAATTTTCTGTGTGAAGCTCCTCCAAAACCTCAAAGGCAGCAGTTTTTAAAATTATGGTTTTTATAAGCTTATCCAGCTTTGAGCCCTCGCTGTAATCGGCAGGGGCAAAATATCTTATTCTGTTATCCAAGGTCATCTTATAGACCTTTTCCTTATTGTTGGTGAAGGGATTATACACACCTATGGAATGTCCCCCATAAGAATTTACCAGCTTCATGCAGGGGATATCTGTGTCGCTGTCACCTATATAAACCATATTTCTGAAGGGAACTCTCATGCGCTCGGGCGGAAAATATTCATTTACACCCAAATCATTTACACCCAGAACACCCTTTTCTATCCTGAAAAGGTATTGCGTCTTGTTTGTATAGTTTATAACCTGAGCAGGCCACACAGCAACTCCCCTTTCATTATAATAAAACGAACTGGCATATATCTGCTCAAACGCGCCCTGCTTTGCTATCTCTGTCCCCTCTATCATCTCTTTAAGTCCTGAGGAGATTATATAATGCTCAACTATTACACCATGCTTTTTTCCAAAATCTCCGGTTCTTTTGAACCAGTCGCTCACACCGGGAAAAAGCTCCACCTTAGAGCCATATTCTGCCAAGGCTCTTTTATTAAGAATAAAATTTCCCTCTGCCTCAGCCACCATTTTAAGCATATAGGCAAGATTGCTGTCCATATCATTCTCTTTTGCCATTCTGTTGGATTCTTCCCAAAACTTTTCCACGTCAAATCCCACAGATTGAATATATCCCTGTGCCTGCATATCATCAGGTGAAAGTGTCTTATCAAAATCATAGCATATGGCTAAAACCGGCTTGCTTCCTTTTTCTTTTCTTAGCTTAGACATCAAACAGCCTCTCCTTTCTCTATGCCATATTATTATTTTAACTTAATAATGAAAAAAATACAATTACTTTATCAAAATATACACAAAAAAATTTACATTTTATACAGAATAGATGGATTTTCGCCTGTAAAAATCAGATATAAACCACTTATTTATGATTTATTTTTCCCTATAATCTTTATATG
>JAHHUC010000065.1 GCA_020024215.1 Oscillospiraceae bacterium
TGAGACTGCTTTTAAAATATTTATTTCATGCTTCAAAATGAAGCTTGAAACCTGACTTTTATTTTGTCCCAGCTTTACCTTTTCTTTATTTCTTCAAGCTTTATGCGGACATCATCTGTTTCAGAAAGCAGTTCACCTCTTACAATGGAGACATCCCTAGGGGCTTCTATGGCAATTTTCACCTTTCCTGACTGGCTGGGGTCAAAAACGGTTATAAATATGTTGTCATTTAACACAATAAAATCCCCGTATTTTCTCTCTAATACCAGCATATTGTCAAAAACCTCCCTGTCCCATTTCTAAGAAGCTGTCCCAAAATGTAAACATTTGGGGACAGAGGAAAAATTTTGTTTTTTCATAAAATTTTGCTGCATTATGCTTTAGTTTTTACTTTTTTAGCCGAATATTTAGTGTAGAAAGTAAAAAATGCAAAGTGTCCCAAAAGGTTTACCTTTTGGGACACTTCGCTTTCTTAAAAGAAAGCTTGCAAAGAATTTAATTTCGCACAGGTGAGAAAGATATTTGCACAACTTTAGTGCCTGCGTGTGTTACAGATTAACATTTTGTGATGATAAGCACATTTATGTTAAGCTTATATCCTCACAATTTTACTTCCTGTGCCGCTTTCTTAAAAGAAAGCACGCTTTTTCGAGAAAAAGCTTAGCCAAAAGCTTAATTTCGCACAATTTAGGCTCATATCTGCATTAGTTTAATTCCTGCGTATGTTACAGATTAACATTTTGTGATGATAAGCACATTTATGTTAAGCTTATATCTTCACAAGCTTAATTCCTGCATTATAAGTTTAAAATTCGATAAAATAAAACAGCCCCAATTCTTAAACGAAAAGGGGGTTGTTTTCTATATTAAAAGCAGCTGAGAAATCAAAGAAAAAGAAAAATAACTATGGTAAAGCTTATTAACAGCAGACTTTTTGTCTGTTAAAAGCCATTTTCTTTTTTAAAACAAGGTCTTACTTTACAGATTGTATGCAAAACATATTATTATTGTAAAGCGACTGTTTTCGTTTGTAAATTCATATAAAAAAGAGTATTTTTTTGTGGAAAGCCTAATAAAATTATGCTATCATAGCCTTGAAGAAAAAAGTAAAAATAAAGGGTGGGAAATTTGAAAAGCAAGGATGTGTTTGATCTTGTGGCAGAGGTGGGAGTTCTGATGCTTTCAGGAAGCGGCGAGGTTGGAAGAACTCAGGACACATTGAATGCCATGGCAAAGGGCTTTAAAATAAAAGAATTTAAGTGCTACCTTATTTCCAACGGAATATTTCTTTCAGGAATTTTAGAGGATGAAAAGGTGGATGTCAGAATTGAAGTGGTTCCTGTAAAGGGCACAAATCTTTATGAGGTGGAAACCTTAAATCTTCTTTCAAGAAGGGTGATATCGGAAAATCTTTCTCCGGAGGAGGTAAAAAAAGAGGTGGACCGCATAAAGAAAACCGAGCCCTACCCCTTTTGGTTTACTTCTCTTGCCTCCGGGCTTGGCTGTGCCTCATTCTGTTACTTTTTCAAGGGGACCTTATTAGACTCCCTTCTGGCATTTCCCATAGGTGTACTTCTTTGGTGCTTTTATGATCTTTTGGCAGATAAGCACAAATTGCCCAAGATAATATGCAATCTTTTTTCCAGTATGTTCATCACGCTTCTTGCCTGCATTTTTGTACATTTAGGATTTGCAGACAATGTAGACAAGATAGTTATAGGTGCCATAATGCCCCTTGTTCCGGGTGTTCCCTTTGTAAATGCCATAAGAAACTTTTTCAGCGATGATTATTTATCAGGAGTTATAAGGATAGCCGATGCCTTTTTGACTGCTCTTTCAGTAGGAGTCGGAGTTGGAACTACCATGATAGTATGGAATACTGTTATAGGGGGGATTTCTCTGTGATAGGAGAGCTTGTATGTGCCTTTTTGGGAACTGTCAGCTTTGCCATAATATACCGGGCCGACAGGCGCCACTGTATTTTATGCGGTATAAACGGCTTTATAACATGGCTGATTTACAGCATAGCTGTTTTTTCAGGTGCATCGTCTGTCGCATCCAGCTTCATAGCCTGTTTTTTCCTGACTGTTATAGCAAGATTTCTCTCTGTGCAAAAAAAGGCGCCTGCTACGGTGTTTTTGGTGACAGGAATATTTGTCCTTGTGCCGGGAGCAGGATTATATTATACTATATATTATGCCTTTTTGAATCGCACTGAGGCGGCGTTTCACTGTATAACCACATTGAAAACAGCTCTGGCCATAGCATTCGGAATAGTAATAGCTTATATTTTGCCGCAGAAACTATTTGTTTTAAAGAAAAGAGGAAGGTAAATGAAGGTCAGTGTAAGTTCAAAGCATTGTGAAAGATTTTTAGAGCAAGGCGAGCTTGTATCCTTTATAAAGAAAGCCGAGGACGGCTATCAGAAGGTGTTGGACAGCAGCGGTGAGGGCAGCGATTTTTTAGGCTGGAGGGATCTTCCGTCCTCACTTTCTGATGAGGAAACAGAAAAAATCCAAGCGACGGCAGATTGCTTGAAAAAGATGGCGGACGTGCTTATAGTTATAGGCATAGGCGGCTCTTATTTAGGAAGCCTTGCCGCAATTTCCTCGCTTAAAAGATTCAGCTCCCATGATAAAATGGAAATCATCTTTGCAGGCAACAATATGTGCTCCTCCCGGTATGAGGAAATTTTTGATAAATGCAGGGACAAGGAGGTTGCAGTAAATGTAATTTCCAAATCCGGCTCTACAACAGAGACGGCCATTGCCTTCAGAATTTTCAGAAGCTATATGGAAAAACGCTACGGCAGGGATGCCTCAAAAAGAATAGTGATGACCACAGGAAGCAAGGGAACTCTTAGGGATATTGCCGAAAAAGAGGGCTATGTCACATTCTTGGTACCTGAGGATGTGGGCGGAAGATATTCTGTTTTAAGCCATGTGGGGCTTCTTCCCATAGCCTGTGCAGGAATTTCCATAAAAGAGCTTATAGCCGGTGCAAGACAGGCGCAGAAGGACTTCCTTGTAAAAGAAGATAATCAGGCTGTAAGGTATGCAGCCTTGAGAAATGCCTTTTACAATAAGGGCAAGGTAAATGAGATAACTGTCACCAACAGGGATAACATGAAGCTTTTTTCGTCCTGGTTCCAGCAGCTTTTTGCAGAGAGTGAGGGCAAGGATGAAAAGGGAATACTTCCTGTTCCTGCCTTTTTCACATCCGATCTTCATTCGGTGGGACAGTACATACAAAACGGACTTAGAAATATGTTTGAAACAGTTATCGAGATAAAAGAGGATATAAATATACCCATACCGGATTTTGCTTCTGACGGCTTCTTGTTTTTGGATGGCAAGACAGTGGGAGAAATAAATGAAAAGGCTCTTACAGCCTCTGTTATCGCCCACGAGGACGGCGGTGTTCCTGTAATAAGAATCAATCTGGGAGAATTAAGCCCCTATACCTTGGGCTATGCCTTCTATTTCTTTGAAAGTGCCTGTGCTGTTTCTGCCTACACTCTGGGAGTAAATCCCTTTAATCAGCCCTCTGTGGAGGAATATAAAAAGAATATGTTTGCGCTTTTAGGAAAGGAAGGCTATGAAGAATTGGGAGAAAGGCTTAAATCCCGCCTCTGATCTTTCCTTAGCTTTTTGCCGCTTTCTTAAAAGAAAGCCGGGCAAAGAACTTTAGTTTGCATAGGGAAAAAGATTTTTGCATGGCTTTATATCTGCGGTAGTTACAGAGTGAGAATTTAAGAGTATAAAAAGTTTTAAGACAGGCTTATTGTTTTCTGAAATTGATAGTGAGATTGAAAGTTTTACTCAATTTTTTCCAAAAAAATTGTGGTTTCTAAAGTCAAGAGGCGCTGTCTTTGATTTACTACTTTTTAACATAGGCAGATAAGTCAAAAAGCCATAAGTTTTATGCTTCTTAGATGAAGAAGCAATTTAATTTTTAAGAAAAGTTAAGCAAAGAGGGAGGATTGATACTAAAAATCCTCCCTCTTGCTTTCTGACAATTTAAGCTTGTAAAAAGCCTTTTGTCCGGTAGGAGAAAGGCTCTTTTTATATTTGTAAGGGAAAGGAAGATAAAGCTCTGTCCAAAGCTTTCCCCTTAAAAGCAGTGTCTTGCAATAGCAAAAAATGACAGCACATTAAAAGTCTGCTGTCATTTTTTTAAAGTTATTATATGATTTTAAATAATTATTTCAGCTTATTCGTGGCTTGTTCCTGTAAGGTAGTTATAGAAAGCGTTATTTACATAAAGGTCAACAGGCTCTACCTTTAATTCGGGAGCTTCCTTAGCAACTACCTCAGCAATTTTGTCGCCGCCCTCTGCTGTGGAGAAGGGATGAATGGTGTATGCGCCGTTTCTGATGACATTGTCCTTGATAAGCTTGAAGCTGTCAGCATCCTTCATAGGAACTGTGGAAGTATAAAGAGGCTGCCACCATGCTCCTGCAAGAAGGGGTACTGTGGGGTTGCCGTCTTTATCTGTATTTGAATCCCACTTCTTTGCGTATTTTCCGATAAGCGCATCGAAGGAATCCTTTTCTTCAACTGTGTTAAATTCCAGCTTCATATCATATTCTGTGGCATAGCAGAGGTATCTTCCGCCCTCAATAGCTCTTACCTCGTATGTAGGCGTCATTTCCAGCTTGGAGGGATCGCCCCACTCAACCAAATACTCATATATGGATGTCTTAGGCTCTAAAGCGACCTTTGCTTCAATTCCCTCAGAATTTAAAAGAGCTATGAGCTGAACGGCGTGTGTGATGTCGCTGTGGCCATACTGCAATGTGTATTGGGGGAGAAAGTTTGCATTGCAGCCGTCATATTTAAGGTTATATCCTGTGGAAGCTCCTGCAATAACCAAATCAGCGCCCAAAGCGGAAAGCTTGTCATCATCAAAGTTTCCGAATGTTGCCCATGCGGATGTAAGCAGTCTGTAAATGTCCTCCTGAGAGGAATAGCCTAAGTAATTTCTGCCCTTACCGGAAATTTCAACAGCATTCATAAGAAGCTCTGTTGCAATTTCCCCTGTCACCTTTGAATAATCCCATTTTGAGGAGGCAAGACCTGCATCAACAGCGCAGGCAACAAAAGGAGCATTTTCAGCACTTACATTAAGTCCATTGACAGCATTGGCTGTCTTTTCCTCGGTGTAGACCAGTGCCAGCTCCTTAAGACCTGCAGCCTCCACTGCTGCCTTTATGGCAGAATCCAATGTAAGCTCACCCTCTACCTTTACATTTTCATCAATTTTTGCAAGAGCGGCATTGAATGTTTCTGCATTGATTTCGCCCTTCATAGGCCGGATACCAAAATAATACTCCAAATATTCTGCGTCCTTATCCTTAAAGCTGCTGTCGGTGGTGTTTGTTTTTTCAGGCAAGGAAGCCTTGCTGTTAGAAACAGCCTCAGATGAGGAAACAGACCGGGAAGCTGTGCTTTCTGTTTCACTGCCGCAGGCAGCCATGCTCATTGCCATAGCAAGAACAAGTGCAATGGATAAAAGCTTTTTCATTTTTATTTGATCCTTTCTTTATCGCAGAGCACAGCATAAATTACTTAAGCTAAATTCCCATTAGTTAAAATCAATATAATTTATAATGCTGTTATGTAATACCCTACAATTTGTTTATCAGAACTGCATAAAATCTACACAGCAAAAATGATTATAGCTCATTTATAAAGTTTTTTCAAGCATCAACAGGCGGGCAGCTTGCTAGATGTGTATTGGCAGATCTTAAATTTAAGCTTTTTTCTTATTAAAACCTACTGTTCAAAAAAGCTTTCCATAGATTCAAGATAGCTTTCATCTGTTATTTTAAACTTAAAGCTTTTTGGCGGTGAGTTATGTGCTGAAATATGTCCTGTTATAAATTCATCACCATAGGATTTTATAACAAGAAGCTTTTTTCATCCCTGTCTATTGCCTCTAAAAGATAGCCTTCCTTTGAATCATATTTTATGGTATCGCTGTTTATTTTTTTGAAATTTTTATTTTCAAAATAGTCGGAAAGTTCTTCGATTTCATTGTTAGCCAAACGCTTCTGTTCTTTTATATCGTCGGTTCGTGTGTCTGTTTTTTTGATCTCAACAGCAGTAATTTTGTCGGAATTTAAAATTTCGGAGATAAAATCCCCGCTTTCATTAAGCGATAAATTATAAATAAATATTGCCAAAAATATAAAAACTGCAAGTATAATAAAGGGTATGTATTTTTTTAATTTCTTTTCCAAATGCATCACCTTCTGGTAAATTTACATTAGAGCATATATGTTATTGCTCTGCATATAAAGGGATAATTTTTAGTTAATTTGATGCAGTGATTTTGTCTTGTAAAATATAAAAAGAGGTTGGAAAATTCATAGAAGTTTCCAACCTCTTTGACAATTATATCTATTTCACAAAGCTTTCCATTTTACTTAGCCAGTCTTTACTCAATATCTTCATTTTAAAGTCCTTGGCAGGTTTGTCCGGATAGGCCAAAAAACCTGTTACAAATTCATCACCGTAGGAATCCATATAAAAAAGCTGAGCTCCGTTTTCATCTGTTCCCATTATCAGAAAGCCTGTATCTGACTTAAAAGGCACAGTGCTGCTTTTTATATTTTTAAAATCTGCCTTGTGTATATAGTGGGCAAGCTCTGTTGCCTCCTCTACATTTAAGACCTTTTCGCTTATGGTATTTCCTGTATTTCTCTCGAATTTCTTTATAGAAATAGTTTCCATAGGAATGGTGTAAAAGTGCTTTGCCAAGAATTTTCCCGATGTGGTAAGGCTTTGATTATAGACTAAAAATGCGCCGATCACTAAAAAAGCCAATATCAAGGTTATGGATGCTGCCTTTGAATTGGTAAGCTTTTCTCTCATTTTAAAATCTCCTTTGTGCAGTCTGAAAAACATTCTAGCATATAAAGCAGCATAAAGCAAATACATAAGCCCATTTAAGGCAATAAAAAGGACAGATACCAAATGTATCTGTCCAAATGTGGTGCGCCGGAAGGGACTCGAACCCCCGGCCTACTGGTTCGTAGCCAGTCACTCTATCCAGCTGAGCTACCGGCGCACATCGGCTTTCGCCTGACTTAGATATAATATCACTCTTGATGTAAAATGTCAATAGCAAAAGTCAAGTTTAAATAATTAGTCCTTCAAATCGTCCTTTGTCAAAGGGACAGGGTTTTCCTCTAAAAAATTGGAGGGCTTAAGCTTTTTTTCCTCCTTTTTATCAGATGAACACGCACCTGACATTTTGCAGCTATTTCATGTTCCTGTGCAATTTGATTCTGCCCTTGATTTTTGGATATACTTAACCGCCAAAAACACAGCCAGAACTACAAAAGTTATAGCTATAAGAATAGGTCCGTTCAAAAAAACACCTCCGATAATAAATATCCTTGGAGGATATTCTACATCTTAAATTTAAAATTTGCAATATTGTATCTGTCATTATTTATAAATACTAAAGCGTATTTTCTCTTTTTTTCATAAGTACAACATACCATATCACAATATAGAAAATGATGTAGACTGCCGACAATGCCAGTATTACAATATATTTTCCTTTCATCTTGGAAATATAGCTTTTTGCGCTTTCCTCTGCTTCTACGGTTATGTAGGTGTTATTATCGGTATTTATAAGTACACGGCGCTGTAAAGGCACATTTTCTCTAACTATTTTCTGCCCGCTGCTTTTCCCAGACACCCTCACAGTATATGTATAACCGTCCTTGGCTTTGTAATGCACATTATAAACAGTCACATAGGGATTCATGCGCCGGGATCTGCCTGTTTGTGTATTTTTTACCCTGCCGGGCAGCACCTGATAGGGCGAAAAGGTGTAGATTCCTTCATCAGCAAAGCTTTTTTCCGACGGAAGAGCAAGATAATATTTGATTGAAAAAAAGGCTAATGAAGCTGAGAGGATCAACAGCATAGAGCCTATAACAACAATCCATTCCCTGAGCCGTTTTTTTAATTTTGACATCTTAAAACCCCTTTTACCTACTTGACTATTTCCGTGTTATATTTCTCAAATGTCTGCAAAGCTCCTCCAATTATGACTTACTGTCTGCGCCTGCATGAATATCAGAATAAAATCCGCTGCTTCTTATACATGCAATAAGTTAATACATAACTTTTATGCCATATATATTAAATTCCGAGAGCAGACTGTATTTTTCATTGCAGAATGTTTCTATATCAAGTGTGTTAACAAAGCTGCTCTTACACCTGCCCTTTTTAACTGCGGCTTTATTTTTCGGTGAGCTTGTGATTATTCTTCCTCATGCAGAATTGATAACAGCAAAATCCGCTTCTGTCGATTTCCCATTTCTTTTTGCGGTATTCTGCAAGGCAGCCTTCTTTTAAATCATATCCTGCCAAAGATGTTTTCTACATCTATCATCCGGCAGCCGGATACCTGATTTTCGTCATAGCAGACATAATAAACATTGTATTTATAAATGCAAAATCCATCCTTCATATACGGCAGATTTCTTCCTTTGTTCTGTATTTTTGCTGCAAAAAGAGCAGGATATTTGCCGACTTCTTCATTTTGGGATATTTCCTGCTCCTTATTACAAAATTAAATTTTTAATATTCCTCATAGAAGCGTTTGAAAAAGTCCCAATAGGGCTCTTCTTCTCCACATTGTGGGCAGATGACAGTTCCGTAAACATAGGGCAGACAGGGAGAAATGGGATTATCCTCGCACATATTTAAAAGTCCGTTCAACCACACAGGCTCGTTATCTAAGGAGCTTCTGTCCCATTCTTCTATTTCTGCAAGCTTGAAAAAGTGAGGTTCATCGGGAAGGTATATTGTTTCATCATTCCAGCCGCATTCGCATGCCGCAGATACTTCCTCCCATGTAGAGCCGGAAAGATACCAAAGAATATAGGAATGGCTCATGTCCCCTATAACTGCCAAAGCGCCCAATGCAAACATAAAGGAGGTGTTGGCATCTTTTTCAAGCAATTCCCAAACCTCAGGGTCGGTGACAAGCTCCCTTGTCCTATCTTTAAGAGCGGAAAGCCCCCGGAAAAATTCGTTGTATGCTTCTGTGCCTTCCTCTAACGGCCACTGTGACTGTGCTGCTATTGCAGCACCCATTTCGGCTATTAAAGCAACTCCTTCATCCTTTGAAAGCTTAGGAAAAATGACTGCAAGGTGTGGGAGCACATAGGCAGTAGCTTCATACCATGTGAGCTGATGGCTAAGCTCTTCTCCCAGCAGATTAAGGTTTTCCTTCATATCACCGTTTCCCTCTATGATGTCTGAAAGAAATTTCTTTGCATAGTTGGAAGCTGATGGTACAGTATCCCAAACAGGATCATTCAATGCTGTCATTTTCAATTTCTCCTTTATGGTATTTTGTATGTCTTATTGAAGTATAACACACATTTTCACATAAATCTATATGATTTGTCTGCTGTAAAATATAAAAAATACACCTACCATTTGTAAGAAATTTTTGATTTCTATAAAGTGTAAATGGCAATCAGGTGAGAAGAAAACAACCCCCTTTTCTATTTAGAATTGAGGGCTGTTAAATTTTTAGTTTTTAAGATATGCAGGGATTAAAGCTTTTTTGCTTTATATGCAAAAAACGGGCATTAAGAAAAAATTTGCAAAAATAAAACTTAACTTAAATGTGCTTATCATTCCAAAATGTCAATCTGTAACACACGCAGGAATTTAAGTTGTGCAAATATCTGCATATCTTGTGCGAAATTAAATTCTTTGCAAAGCTTTCTTTCAAGAAAGCAAAGTGTCCCAAAAGGTAAACCTTTTGGGACACTTTGCTTTTTTTACTTTCTACA
>JAHHUC010000066.1 GCA_020024215.1 Oscillospiraceae bacterium
GTTCTCCAATTAAAGTAAAAAAGAGAAGACAGCCGTCTTTATAAAATTTAAAATTTAAGAGAAATATCCATCGGCACTTCCGGTGGATATTTATTTTTGAGGTGAAAAGCTCAATTTGAATTAAAGCCGTATTTTAAAATGCAGACAAAAAAATTCATTCCCTGAGTTTTCAATGTATCCTCCTTATAAGAACAGGGCAGCATTTCATTTTCGCATATGCCCTTATTTAGCTTAAAGCCTATATAATTTACGGCTTCAAGATATATGACAGTAAGAGAGGTTTTCTCCAAAATCCGGCTTATGGAAATATTGTCTTTGATATAAAACATACCGCTTTTATCACAGGAAAAGATAACAATAAATCCAAAATATCCTCCGCCTTACTTCTTCAGAAATTGCTTGTAAGCTTTAGGAATACAGATTTTATAATAATTTTCTATAAAGGATATGCTTTCAACATCTGCTTTTTTCTCAGATTCCAATTCAAAAAGCAGTTTTTGCCAATGCCCTTTATTTTTTTCTCAAAATCGAAGCTATTTATAATCGCACCTTATAAAATCAGAGCAGGAAGATTTTACATCTTTTGAACCGAATCTATAATTCCGCCGCCTAAAACCTCATTTTCACGATAAAATACAGCCGATTGTCCCTTTGTGGGTGCTCTGCCTGCATTTTTTAGCCTGACACTTAAAAGGCTGCCCTCCTTAGTTATGACAGCAGGCTGCATAGGTGATTTATATCTTGTCTTTACAAGACATGACAGAGGAAAAGCCGGCTCGCAGGATAAAAAGTTAAAATCCCTTACCAAAAATGTGTCAGCCATAAGCTTGCTTTCATCAAGCGAAAGGGTGACATTGCCTGTGGAAAAATCAATGTCAGTTACAAATGCAGGGACGCCCAAAGCTATTCCAAGCCCCTTCCTCTGACCTATGGTGTAGCGATAAAAGCCGTTATGTTGGCCCAATATATTCCCATCTTCATCCACAAAGCTGCCCTTTTTAGGCACATTGGCTCTATTTTCTTCAATAAAATCGCAATAGCTTCCCTCTTTTATGAAGCAAATATCCTGACTTTCAGGCCGGTCGGCTGTGGGTATGCCCGATTTTCTCACCATCTCCCGCAATTCATCCTTTGAATAATTCCAAAGTCCTAAGGGGAGAACCATTCTTGCCAATATATCCTGATTCAGGTTATATAAAACATAGCTCTGATCTTTTTTTTCGTTGTCACCTTTGAAAAGATGATAAATTCCCTCAGAATCTTTTTCAATTTTGGCATAATGACCTGTTGAGATAAAGTCACAGCCTAATTTTTTAGTGTCCTCAATAAATTTCCCGAATTTTATCGCCTTGTTGCAGAAAATGCAGGGATTGGGTGTTTCTGCATTAAGGTAGGAATCTATAAAGGGATTTATTACAGAAGATGAAAATATATCTCTGTAATCTAAGACAATATGCTCTATATTCAAAGCTCTGCACACATTTTCGGCATCAAAAATATCTTTTTGCTGTTCGTTTTGCAGCCGGTAGGTTATCCCCAAAACCTCATAGCCTTCCTTTTGCAATAAAAGAGCTGCTGCGGCACTGTCTACTCCTCCGCTTAAAGCAACTGCAATTTTTTTCATAGGCTTACCTCCAAAGGGTACTTTTTTAGTTATTATATCAGAAGAGGGATTGATTTAAAAGCATTTATATGAGAAAATGAAGCTTGGAGATGATATTATGAATATTGAAAAAACTGTAAAAAACCTTAACGCCAACGGATTTTCGGCAAGAGTCTTTGAAAATTCCAAAGAGGCAGGGGACTTTTTGGAAAATTATCTCAAGGACGAAGTAATAGGCATAGGCGGCTCAAAGACTGTAAATGATATGGGCCTTTACGATATTCTGTGTAAAAATAACAAGGTGTATTGGCATTGGCTCAACAAGGAGGACAGGGATAAGTGCAGTGAGTTTACAGCCTATATATGTTCTGCAAACGCCGTTTCCGAAACAGGCGAGCTTGTAAACATAGACGGACACGGAAACAGAGTTGCATCAACCCTTTTTGGCCCCAAAAAGCTGTTTTTTGTTGTGGGTTGGAACAAGATTTGCCCCGACATTTATTCTGCCATAGACAGGGCAAAAAATATAGCTGTTCCCTTAAATGCCAAAAGGCTTGGTGTGGAGGCCCCCGATACCAAGAAGGACGACTGCCTCGATTTTGGCAAAGCCAGCAAAATATGCTCGGCGCTGACAATATACATGCGCCCCTGCTCATCCTTCAGTGAGGTAAATGTGCTGATTGTAAAGGAAGATTTAGGTTTTTAGGAGGAAGTGCCAATGAATTCATTTGTCAGGATAAATGCCCTTGTCAACAGGTCTGTGGTGGGAAATCCCATAAAAAGCAAGGATAATATGATAAATCTGATAGAAAAATCCTCTGCGGCAGATATAACTGTTTTTCCTTCTCTTTCACTTATGCCGCCTTCATCCGGCAGTCTTTTTTCACAGAAATATCTCATTGACAGGTGCAAGGAGGGCTTTTCTGCAATTTTGGAAAAAAGCCGGGATATGGAGGGCTATGTTATTTTCGGCCTGCCCATATGCGACTGCGGAAAGATTGTGAGCGCAATAGTTGTTATGTATAGGGGAGAGATTTTGGGAATTCTTCCGGATTTTTCAAGCCATGAAAATCTTGAGGAAAGCTTTTCATCTCATTTTCTTCCCTTTAACAGCATATTCCAGTGCAGGGATTTGAGGTTTGCCATAGCCTCCTGCGACTGTGAAAATATGCTTACAACTGCATCGGGACTTTCCAAAAGCGGCTGCAACCTCATGATATTCATATCCTACGACCCCCATTTTGCAGGCAGATATCAAAAGCTTTTTGATACTGCAAGAATAATTTCACAGCAGTATGATGTGGGTGTGCTTATTGTAAACGGCGGAATAAAGGATACATCCTCCCCATTTGTGTATGAGGGAATGGTGTGCCTTTTTGAAAACGGAAAAAACACCGTTTTTGAAGCGTCCTCGGATGAGGAAATAGCCGTTTCTTTTGATATAGACGGGGAGATGCTAAAGGGAAGAAATACAAATGGGGACAGCGAGGCAGTTTATTACATTGAGCCTATAAGGAAAAGCGATGTGCTAAATGAAATTGACAAATTTCCCTTTGTGCCGCAAAAGGGCTTTATGAGGGATGTATATTTGGATGAGCTTTTTTCCCTGCAGGTTCAATCACTGGCAAAGCGGCTGGAAAATACAGGCATGAGACATGCGGTATTGGGTGTTTCGGGAGGTCTTGATTCCACATTGGCACTTATGGCTGCTGTGTGTGCATTTGATAAAGCCTCTCTCCCCAGAGAAAACCTCTATTGCATAACAATGCCCGGCTTTGGAACCAGCGACAGAACCTATTACAATGCCCTGGGGCTTATGGAAAGCTTGGGTGTAACCAAGGAGGATATCTCCATAAGGGCATCTGTTCTTCAGCATTTTGAGGACATAGGGCACAATCCCGATGATAAAAATGTAACATATGAAAATGCTCAGGCGCGGGAGAGGATGCAGATACTTATGGACATATCCAACGAGATAAACGGATTTGTCATAGGAACAGGAGATCTCAGCGAGAGCGCTTTGGGATGGTGTACCTTTGGGGGAGATTCCATAGCAGGCTTTAATGTTAACATTTGTATTCCGAAAACTGTGGTCAGGCTTTTGGTTGAAAGGCTTGCTGTTACAAAAAAAATCGAGGGAACAGAAAGCTATCTCCTTGATGTTTTATCCACACCTGTATCTCCTGAGCTGCTGCCGTCTGACGAGCTGGGGGAAATAGCCCAGAAAACAGAGGAGATAATAGGCTCCTATGACCTGCATGATTTCTTTCTTTATTATCTTTTAAAATACGGATTTTCTCCCAAAAAGCTGTTTTTGTATGCCGCAAGGGCCTTTGGGGATGAATTCAGCGAAAGGGAAATAAAGGAAAAGCTGCTCACCTTCATAAAAAGATTTTACCGCTCACAGTTTAAGAGGACAATGTCTCCTGATTGTGCGGATATTACAGAAATAAATCTTTCCAACAGAAATTTCAATATCCCATCCGATATGGATATCCAACATATATTGGATGAAATAGAGGAAATAGAGGCAAGGGATTAAAAAAATAAAGCCGGGCTTTTGCCCGGCTTTATTTTTTTAAGTAAGCTTAAATATTGATTTTACAATTTAATTTTCTAAAAATGCTTGCTGTTTTCCAATTCTTCTATGCATTTGCTGCAAACAATCTTTTCTTTAAATTCGCAAAGATTGTCAGAGCTTTTGCAAAATACACAGGTAGGCTGATATTTCTTAAGTATGATTTGATCAGAGTCAACATAAATCTCTATGGAGTCCCTCTCTGCAATGTCAAGAGTACGGCGGAGTTCAATAGGAAGTACGATTCTTCCTAAATCATCAATCTTTCTGACAATTCCTGTAGTCTTCATAATTAAAATCCTTTCTGACCGGTATTTATAAATTGATTATTTAACCAATG
The DNA here is from genome assembly GCA_020024215.1 of Oscillospiraceae bacterium. Classification (GTDB taxonomy): domain Bacteria; phylum Bacillota; class Clostridia; order Oscillospirales; family Ruminococcaceae; genus Yanshouia. Next base: position 4,522 of record JAHHUC010000066.1, read on the forward strand.
CACCCATATTCCGTAAGGCTATTATAACAAAAGGCTATATTCTTGTAAAGGTATAAATATGAAAAAATAAACATAATTTACAAAATATCCTATAATTTATATATCAGCAAATGTGAAAATTTAAATAATTTAAAATTTTGAACTGTAAATTGCAGTAAAAGGAAAAATTTCCTGGAAAATAGTTAAATATTTTTTGCTATACAAATTTTGGATGAGTAAAAAAACAGCCGCTGCAAATATCACAAGGCTTCCATATATAGAGAAAAATGGGTATAAATTGGCAATATGTAAGCAACAGCTGCTATAAATATGAAATCAGCTGACGAATAAGTATTCATAATAGAATGTTTTATGACAAAAAATGGCATAGACCGTATTTTGTTTTAAAATTGATTAAAAATTCAGAATAATTTCAAGGCCCGATTTTATTTTTACTGATCATAATATTTGGATATTAAGGCATAATGGTATAGTTTTTTGTTAAAACTAATACCGGAGGTGTAAAATATGTCAAACAATCCCTATGAAGAAAGTAAATTTGCCCATTTTTCCAGCAGCAAAGGCTTTTATGCAGTTATGGCTGCCTGTCTGATAGGCGCCGGTGCTTCAGGTGCATATTTTTTGACAAAGGACAATGCTGTAAAGGATGCACCGCAGCCTATGGTGCAGAATGATGAGATAGAAAATGAAGAAAAGCCGATTGAGCCTATAAAATCTCAGGAAATAGTTTTCAAGACTAAGGAGGAAAAGCCGGATAATCCACCGCCGGAGCAGGAGAAAAATGACAGCAAGAAAGAGGAGATAAGTGTCAGCAAAACCGCTTTTATGGGTATGCTGCCCTGCAAGGGAGAGGTGAGGGACGGATTTTCCAACGGCGAGCTGGTCAAGGATGAAACTATGGGAGATTGGCGCACGCACAACGGAGTTGACATCATGGCATCAGAGGGAAGCGATGTGGTTGCCTTCTCCTCCGGAAAGGTGAGGGATATAAGAAATGATGCGCTTTGGGGAACTGTGGTGGAAATAGAGCATCCCGGCGCTGTCATATCCAAATATTGCGGACTTAGTGAGAATGTGCAGCTTACAAAAGGAGATTCTGTAAAGGCGGGAGATAAAATCGGAAATGTGGGATTTATTCCTGCCGAATCTGCAAAGGGAGCTCATCTTCACTTTGAACTCACCGAAAAGGGCAAATACAAAAATCCTATGGAATTTATAAAGTAGAAAAAAGAAGGAGGTAAAAACTCCTTCTTTTTTAATTCTTGTCCCCCGGATTGAAGATGACTGATATAAGAAGTCCGCTTATTACAGCCGTGGTTATTCCGGCTGATGATGCTGTAAGACCTCCTGTAAATATTCCCAGGAAGCCTTTTTCGGCAACTGCCTCCTTAACTCCTGTGGCCAAAAGATTGCCGAATCCCAAAAGTGGCACAGAGGCTCCTGCTCCTGCAAATTTCAAAAACGGCTCATATACTCCAACAGCTCCTAAGATTACACCTGTAACAACAAATCCAACCAGAATTTTAGGGGGCGTAAGCTTTGTAAAATCTATGAGAAGCTGCCCTATGGTGCATATAACTCCGCCGGCAAGAAACGCTTTTATAACAGCAAAGATGAAATCATTCATAAAATTTAACCCCTTTCTTTGGAAAGCCATACAAGATGAGCTATTGACGGTATGCTTTCCTTTTGAAAAACAGTCAGCGGACTCATCAAAGCACCGGTGGGTATAAAGAGGATATTCTCCAATGCCTTTTCTTTCAAGGCAGGCAGAAAGGCGGAGGATAAAACCGCAGCAGAACATCCGCAGCCGGATGCTCCGGCAGGAGTATTCTGTTTTTTTGTGTCATAAATGAGCTTTCCGCAATCGGTGTGCTGCTTTTTTATATCAAGCCCCTCCTTATCCAGAATTTCTAAAAGCAGCTCAGAGCCTATCACTCCCAAATCACCTGTGGCAATAATATCAAAGCAGTCGGGAGAAAGTCCTGTATCCTTGAAAAAGCCTATTATGGTCTCGGCTGCAGCAGGGGATAAAGACTGATTTACACCATTTTATTTAATAAGCACGGCTTTTGCATAATAAATGTTATCCTTGCCTTATGCTAGGCTGTGAACCTTATCCCGTTCTCTTTTATATAACCTAATATCTCCTTATAGGAATCTCTGAATTTAAAGGAAATTTCTATCTTTCCATCAGGGAAAACCATAATTTCCTCAATAAGCTCCAATATCATAGCTCTGTTAAGGCTCTCCAGCCTGCCATATTTTGTAAAGGCCTTCAGAAACAGGTTGCTGCTTGTAAGACACTGCTCAAGCTCCTCCCTTGCCTTTTTAGCTTCATTCTCCTTTTCCTCCAGCCTTTTAAGCTCACAGATTGTCCTTTCCTTCAAGGAAAGATATTCGGATTTTGAAATTATCCCATCCTTCCAGTCAGGATAGAGATCCAGCTGCATTTTAAGCAGCTTTTCCCTTTCTTTTTTTATGCCCTCAAGTGCTGCATCCAGTGATTTTCCCCGGGTTTCGTTCTTAGGCAGCGCATTTATTTCCTCTGCAAGTGAGGAAATCTCCAAAGAGGTGTCTATCATTTTCTGAAGGATTTGCAAAACCGCCTGCTCCAGCTTGTCTATTCTTATGGTGTGATTGCCGCAGGGGGGTATTTTCAGCTTTTTATTTCCGGGGCATTTATAATATCTGTATGTTCCGTAAGGCTGCACGTTGGTTTTTTTGTTCATCAGCTTTTTGCAGTCGGAGCATTTGACCAAGCCTGCAAAAAGATCGGCTTCAAAGGTTTTGGGGCTGGTGCGCACATGGTTTGAAAACATAGACTGCACCCTTTTGAATGTCTCTTCATCAATTATAGGCTCATGTGTTCCCTTGACAATTATCCAATCCTCTCTGGGCACCTGGCGGCATTTCTTTATTTTGTAGGATATGGTGGTATTTTTTCCCTGCACCATATTCCCGGCATAGGTTTCGTTTTTTAATATTCTTCTTACCGAGCTATCTGACCAAAGTCCGTCATTTTTATCCTTTGAAGGGTGGTTGTACCTCATCCCCTTAAGCTTTTTATAAAAGGAGGGATTTGGTATGTTCTGTGCATTAAGCTCCTTCGCTATTCCTATTATGCTTTTGCCGTTTATAAACATGGAGAATATTTTTCTTACAACCTCTGAAGCCTCCTCATCAATTATAAGCCTGTGGTGATCCATGGGGTCTTTAAGATATCCATAGCAGGCAAAGGAGCCTATAAACTGTCCCTTCTGCCTGCACAGATTCAGTGTGCTTCTTACATTTACAGAGGTTGTGGCAGCTACACTTTCATTTATCACATTCTGAACTCCCACCGTTATGCAGCGTGTCGAGGCGTTCATATTAGGTGAAAATGTGTCCAGACAGTTGTTTATTGCTATGAATCTTATCCTCAGCCTTGTAAAAACATCATCCAGATAATAGCCTCCGTCCACTGCATTTCGGCAGAATCTGGATAAATCCTTGACCAGAACGCAGTTTACCATGCCTTTCTTTATATCCTCCATCATGCGTATGAAATTCGGGCGATCAAAATTGGTTCCGCTGAAGCCGTCATCCACATATATGTCGAAAATTTCCATATCCGGGTGCTGCTTTACATATTCCTTGAGTATTTCCCTTTGCGATGTGACAGAATAGCTTTCTTCCTTTTCCCCCTCATCCTCTCTTGACAATCTTACATAAAGGGCAGCCCTCCATGTCTTAATAACCTGATGAGGCTGCCCTGATGTGTCTGTATATTCTTTTTTCATTTGTGTCTGTGTACCTCCTTTGAAAAGAGGACAGCACAGGTTTGCAAGCATCTGTAATTATACCATTTTATCCTGCTGCCCTCAAGATGAAGCTGCAAGTTTAATCCGGTAAATTGTTCCTTTCGGGAAAAAGGGAGCGCAGAAGCGCAGATTTGAATTGGGCTCCGCTTTCTTTCATTCTCACCTTGACTGTCAAATCCCCCGATTTAAAAAGATAGGGATTTTTGATTTGGCATATAAAATCATCAAGGCGCTCATCCAAGGGCAGAGCCTTATTTACTTCTATGCTGCCGATATCTTTAAGCTCATGGCTGAGACTTGAATTTATATCGCAGGATGCCAAAGAAGAAAGAGTTTTTTCTGTCATGATAATCAAGCTTCCTTTCCTGCTTATTATTGGTGGCAGATGTAAATTTAATACCGCAGCAGAAAATTTTTCCTTAAAGCTTTGGCAGCAGAAATATTTAAAGCACCGAATAAAGCAGCTTCTGATAAGCCTATGACAGAGGTATCTATTGTTATAAAATGCCTATATTCACACAGGTGGGATCAATGAGTATGATTTCCTTGCCGCCCTGCCTTGCATATTCCACAGCATCCATTGTGTCCCCCGGCTCATTGTTCCACACAGCTAAAAGTATGTCACACCCGTCAACCATATATCTGTTTCTCCTTTCTATGCAGTCGGGGGTATATTTTTTCTGGAGCATAGTCTCCTTATCACACACCTGGGCAATGCTAAAATATCTGTTTCTGAAGCCCTCGGTCCATTTTTCCGGCTGAGATTCGCAGGGAATGGCACATTCTAAGCTTATTGTGGGATACAGCTTTTTAAGCTTTATAACTATTTCCGCTGCAAACATATCAATGCCTAAGCCCATGCCGGTTATAAATTTTGTCACATTTCTGTTTACTATCAGATCTATTATCCTTCTTTCCAATTCCTCTTTCAAAAACAGACACTGTTCATCAGCCTCATTAAAGCCAAAGGGAAGATTCTGAGGTTTATTTCCGATAAAAGCACAAATCAAGTTTTTCATGTTTATTCGCCTTTCTGTATGTATTAACGTGTTATTCTGAATTTCTAATAC
>JAHHUC010000067.1 GCA_020024215.1 Oscillospiraceae bacterium
GGAAGAAAAGTTATGCTAAAAGCTTTCTTACCTGTGCGGATTAAAGCTTTTTGCTTTATATGCAGAAAACAGGCATTAAAAAAATGGTAAAAATAAAACCTAACTTAAATGTGCTTATCATTACAAAATGTCAATCTGTAACACACGCAGGAAGGAAAGTTGTGCCAAAAGCTTTCTTACCTGCGCGAAATAAAACTTTTTGCTTTATATGCAGAAAAAAGCCATTAAAAAAATGGTAAAAATAAAGCCTAACTTAAAAGTGCTTATCATTACAAAATGTCAATCTGTAACATACGCAAGAAATAAGTTGTGCCAAAAGCTTTCTTACCTGTGCGGATTAAAGCTTTTTGCTAAGCTTTTTCTCGAAAAAGCGTGCTTTCTTTTAAGAAAGCGGCGCAGGAAATAAGTTGTGCCAAAAGCTTTTTTACCTGTGCGAATTTAAGTTCTTTGCCAAGCTTTCTTTTAAGAAAGCGGAAGAAAGCGGAAGAAAGCGAAGAATTGATTAAAGCTTTTATTTTTGCTGTCTGTGTCAGAAAAGAGGCGTTAAGAAAATTTGCAAAAATAAAGCCTAACTTAAAAGTGCTTATCATTGCAAAATGTCAATCTGTAACATACGCAGGCATTAAAGTTATGCTAATATCAGCTTTACCTGTGCGAAATTAAATTCTTTGCCAAGCTTTCTTTTAAGAAAGCGGAAGAAAGCGAAATTGGAGGGCATTGAAAAAAGGCGGAATATGTGATAAAATGATATGTATTGTTAAAATGGGGGTAAGTATAAGTGAAATCAATGCTGTGGAAATTTAAAGAAGAAAATAGGGCAGATTTTAGCTTTGATTATCCTGTCAATTCTCTTTTGGAAAAGCTGATTAGGGCAAGGTGTGAGGATGAAAGGGAGAAGGATGAGCTTCTTTACTGCACTGAGATACTAAACGACCCATGGCTTCTGCCGGACATGAAAAGGGCGGTCAGACGGGTTTCCCAAGCCATAGAAGAGGGAGAAAAGATATGCGTTTACGGAGATTATGATTGTGACGGAGTGTGCGCCACAGCCATTTTGGTAAATTATCTGGAAAACGTGGGCGCAAGGGTGTTCTATTATATACCTCACAGGGAAAAGGAGGGCTACGGCATGAATAAAAATGCGGTGGACTTCATATGCTCTCAGGGGGCATCCTTGATAATAACAGTGGATAACGGAATAACTGCGACAGATGAAATAAGCTATGCCAAAAAGCTGGGGATGGATACGGTGGTGACAGATCACCACATTCCGAGGGAGACTCTTCCCGGGGCATATGCCAATGTGGACCCTCACATAAACGGCTGCAGCTATCCTTTTAAAAATATATGCGGTGCCATGGTGGTATTCAAGCTTTTGTGCGCCATGGAAAACGAGAGGGGCTTCTTTCTTTTGGAGCAGTATGCCGATCTTTTGGCGATAGCCATTGTAGGCGATGTTATGGAAATGAGAAACGAAAACCGCTTTGTGGTAAAAAAAGGGATAGAGCTTATAAAAGAGGGAAGATGCAGAGGGCTTTGCGCGCTTTTGCAGAAGGCAGGAATTTTTGAAGCCGGTTCTGTCAATTCTGAAACCATAGGCTTTGCGCTCTGCCCAAGAATAAACGCAGCAGGCAGAATGGATTCTGCGGATTTTCCGGTGATGCTGTTTTTATCAGAAGGAGCAGATGAGCAGGAGGAGCTTTCCTCGCATCTTGACAGCCTAAATGCCATGAGACGGAATGAGGAAGAAAGAATATTAAAGGAGATAAAGGAGCAGCTTAGGGAAAATCCCCAAATTTTAAGCCACAGGATAATGGTTTTGGAGGGAGAGGGCTGGAATCCCGGTGTGGTGGGAATTGCAGCCTCTCGCCTTGCGGAGGAATTTTCAAGGCCTGTTCTTATTGCTGCAAAGGACAAGGGAATGGCAAAGGGCTCGGCAAGAAGCATTGAGGGCTTTTCCATAATTGCCGCCATAACAGAATGTTCTGCGCCGTTGACTCACTTCGGAGGCCATCCCATGGCAGCAGGCTTCAGCCTTTTGTCAGATAAAATAGGGGAATTCAGGCAGCTTTTGAATGATTACGAAAAGAAAAACAATCTGCCGCTTTGCAGACTCAGTGTGGATTTTAAGGCAGAGCCAAAGGATCTGACTGTGGAAAATGTAAAGAGCCTGAGAATTTTAGAGCCTTACGGCGCAGGCAACCCCTCTGCCGTGATGGTTATGGAAAATGCAGAGATAATAAAAAAGACAGCACTTTCAGGCAAAAAGCACACAAAATATCTCATAAGCAAGGATAAAAGCACATATGAGCTTTTGTGCTTTAATTTAAACAGCAGCACAAGCAAGGCAGAGGTGGGAGATTTTATAGATGCGGCATTCAGCGCCTCTGTAAACCAATGGGCAGGAAATGAAACTGTTCAGCTCACCATGATTTCCATGCGCCCGGCAGGATGCGATTATGAGGAAATTTACAGAGAGATGAGGCTTTATGAGAACTTTAAAAGGGGAGAAAGCATAGATGCCTCTCTTTGCCCAAAAAGAGACGAGACGGCCGTGCTTTACAAATTTTTGAAGGTCAAAAGCATAAACCTCAAAAGCTTGATATGGGAGTACGGAAGATATAAAAAAAGACTTGATTTAAGCTTTATAAAGTTTTTGCTGTCTTTGGATATTTTAAGGGAATTAGGAACAATAAATGAGGATGAAAGGGGCTTTTCCCGGGTTATACCCAATGTGCCCAAATGCGATTTCAACACCTCTTTGACCGTTAGGAGATTTTCATAGATGGAAAAAATAAATGTTGCAACCTACGATGACCTGAAAAATGTAATAAAAGAATCGGGCAGAAGCTATGACAACAGCCTGATAGAAAGGGCTTACAGACTTGCCAATTCCGCCCACGAGGGACAGCTCAGGCGCTCAGGCGCTCCGTATATAAGCCATCCGCTTTCTGTTGCTGTAATTCTTGTCAATCTGGGAATGGACACAGAATCTGTGGTGGCTGCGCTGCTTCACGATGTGGTGGAGGACACATCGGTGGAAACTGCCGTTATAGAAAAGGAATTCGGAAAGGAAATTGCCAATCTGGTGGAGGGAGTAACCAAATTGGGACAGGTGCCCTATGTCTCAAGAGAGGAGCAGCAGGCAGAAAACATAAGAAAGATGTTTCTTGCTATGGCGGTTGACATAAGGGTGATGATAATAAAGCTGGCAGACAGGCTGCACAATGCCAGAACCTTTCAGTATCTGCCGGATGAAAAGAGAAGATACAAGGCGTTGGAGACAATGGAGATATATGCGCCCATTGCCGACAGACTGGGAATAAGGACCATAAAGGAGGAATTGGAGGATATCTCCTTAAAATATCTGGACCCGGTTGCAAATGCGGAGATAGAAAAAAGGCTTAAGGACACATGGGAGCAGGAGACGTTTCTTGACAATATAATAAAGGTCATGAATGAAAGAATTTTAAAGGAGCATCCTAAGGCGCACATAGAGGGCAGAATTAAAAGCCACTATGGAATTTACCGAAAGGTTTATATGAACGGCAGGGATTTTTCTGATATTTATGACATATATGCGGTGAGGGTAATTGTGGATTCTGTCATAGAATGTTACAATATATTAGGTATAATACATGATATGTTCAAGCCTATACCCAACAGGTTCAAGGATTATATATCCACACCTAAGCAGAATATGTACCAGAGCCTGCACACCTCCTGCTTTGACAGAAGCGGAACCCCCTTTGAGGTGCAGATAAGAACCTGGGATATGCACTATACAGCCGAATACGGAATTGCTGCCCATTGGAAATACAAGATGGGAATGACAGGCAAAAACAGCATGGAGGATCGCCTTGCATGGGTGCGCCAGCTTTTGGAAAGCCAGCAGGAGGGCGAGGATGCAGAGGAAATTGTCCGCTCCATAAAGACGGATATTGCGCCGGAGGAGGTATTTGTCTTTACCCCAAAGGGGGATGTGATGAGCCTTCCTATGGGCGCAACGGTTTTGGATTATGCCTATAAGATCCATTCTGCGGTGGGAAATCACATGGTGGGCGCCAAAATTGACGGAAAGATATGCGCTATTGACACACCTGTGCAGACCGGAATGATAATTGAAATAATGACGCAGGCAAGCAAAACCCCCAACAGGGACTGGCTTAACATAGCAAGAACCGGCGAGGCAAGGACCAAGATAAGAAGCTGGTTCAAAAAGGAAAAGCGGGAGGAAAACATTGAAGAGGGCAGGGCGATTCTTTTAAGGGAGTTTAAAAGAAACAGCATAAACCCCACAGAGGAGGAGCTGGAGGAAATTCTGGAGTCCGAATCAAAGAAGCAGAACCTCGCAGGAGCCGATGATTTTCTGGCTTCCATAGGCTATGGGGGCTTTGCGGTTTCAAAGATAATCCCAAGGCTCAAGGAGGAATTTCAGAAAAAGCACAAGAAGGAGGAAAAGCCGGAGCTTTCGCCGATAGTAAAGGCAAGAAAGGAAAAGAAGGGCATTTCCGGTGTTGAGGTGGAGGGGCTTGACAACTGCCTTGTAAAATTTGCCAAGTGCTGCAATCCGCTGCCGGGCGATGAAATTGTGGGCTTTATCACAAGGGGCTACGGCGTTTCCATACACAAAAAGGATTGTCCCAATGCCATAATGAGCAAGCAGAGGGAGGAGCAGCCGGGCAGATGGGTAAATGCCCGCTGGGCAGGAGAGGTGCAGGAAAGCTTCCAGAGCACCATTGAGATAATAGGTCAGAAAAGAAGCGGACTTTTGGCTGATGTGAGCATGCTGTTCAACAACCTCAGGGTGGATCTTCATTCCTTCAATGCCAAGGAGCTGAAGAACGAAACACTGATGTTTAAAATCACAATGGCTGTAAATGACATTGCACAGCTGAACTTTGTTATAAATCAGGTGCAGAAGATAAAGGGCATACTGAAGGTGGAAAGAGTTACCGGATAAGAGGTGTTGATATGAGACTGGTTATACAAAGAGTAAAATATGCAAGCGTTTCCGTGGATGGTATAATTACAGGCCGGATAGATGACGGCTTTTTGGTGCTTTTCGGCGCAAAGGAGGGGGACAAAGAGAAGGAGGCCTCCCACCTTGCCAAAAAGCTGGCAGGCCTGAGGATTTTTGAGGATGAAAACCAAAAGATGAACCTCTCCTTAAAGGAGGTGGGCGCAGCTGTACTCTCTGTTTCACAGTTCACACTTTACGGAGACTGCAAAAAGGGCAACAGACCTTCCTTTATAAAGGCCATGAGGCCGGATGAGGCAAAAAGGCTGTACGAATTTTTCAATGAGCAGCTAAAGGCAAACGGAATCGAAAGGGTGGAAACCGGAATTTTCGGGGCTGATATGAAGGTGGAGCTTTTAAATGACGGCCCTGTCACAATAATTATGGATTCTGAGGAAATGATGAAGGATTAAAATAAATGTAACATAAAGAAGGAAGGTAAATAACAAATATGCTGTATACTTTACAATTAGGGCCGCTTGCAACAAATTGTTACATCATGGCCAACGAGGAAAACCAATGTGTTATAATAGATGCAGGGGGAAGCTTTAAAAAGCTCAAGGAATTTCTGGATGAAAAAAATTTAAGCTGCACAGATTTGATACTGACACACGGACATTATGACCACATAGGCGCAGCCTCGGCTGTCAAAAGGGCTTATCCGGATTGCAGGGTTTATATAAATTCCGACGACAGCATAATATATGACAATTATGTCAAGGGACAGGGGTTGCCGGCCTATCTTAAAAAGCAGGATTATGAAGCCTTTGCGCCCACAGATGACCTTAAAAACAAGGACAGCTTGAATGTAGCCGGCTTTGAATTTAAGATAATACACACACCGGGACACACACCGGGAGGCGTGACGCTGGTATGTCAGAGGTTTATGTTTACAGGAGATACTCTTTTTAAAGGCTCCATGGGAAGGGTGGACCTTTTAGGCGGCAGCGAGGAGGAAATAATGAAATCGCTCAAAAGGCTGTATGAATATGAGGGGGATTATGCCGTTCTTCCCGGTCACGAGGGCGCAAGCACGCTTTCTGAGGAAAGAGAGACAAATCCCTATATGAAGCTGGCGATAAAATGATTTTGGTTTTAAAGGGAAAGCTGGACAGATATGAGGCGGAGGCATTTGCAAGGATGCTTTTTCCAAAAATAGCTTTGGCAGATGAGGTTTGCGAGGAAAACTTTGCTGTCATAACATCAGAAGCTGATGCTCTGAGCGTCTCTATAAGGCTTGAGGGAAAAAGCTTTGCGGAAAAAAGCAGCATAACAGACGGCGAAGCTGTCACACAAAAGGCCTGCAAGCTGCTTTTAAAGGGCTTTACCGCACTTACAAGAAAGACAAACAACTGGGGAATACTCACAGGAGTGCGCCCTATAAAATTTTACAGAGAGCTTATGGGGAAAAATTTTTCCGATGAAGAGATAAGGTCTGCCATGAGAGAAAAATGGGCTGTTTCGGAAAAAAATTCCGATTTTGCCCTGCTTGTTGCAAAAAGCCAGATAGAGCAAATTAAAAAGCTGTCAAAAAAAGGCGCCTCGGTTTATATAGGCATACCCTTTTGCCCCACAAGGTGCAGCTACTGCACCTTTGTCAGCTCCGCAACAGATGAAAAAAGCCCCATAATAGACGATTATCTTGACTGCCTGATGCCGGAAATTGAGGGAATAGGAAAAATAATTGAAAAAAATTCACTCACCTTGGACACTCTTTATCTCGGAGGGGGAACTCCCACCATATTGTCAGCCCATAGGCTTGACAGGCTTATGAAATGCATATGTGAAAAGCTGCCTGTGCGCTTGGGCATGGAGATGACCTGCGAGGGGGGAAGGCCGGACACAATAGATGAGGAAAAGCTGTCCGTTTTGAGGTCATATGGCGTAAACAGGATATCTGTCAACCCCCAAAGCATGAGACAGAGCGTTTTGGATGCAGCCAACAGGCGCCACAGCATAGCCGACATTGTGGAAAAGGCACAGCTTGCCATGGATATGGGCTTTAAGGTGAACATGGATCTCATAGCCGGAATGGAGGGGGATGATTTAAAGGGCTTTAAATATTCTCTTGACAGTCTGACAGAAATAAAGCCCCACAATATAACCGTACATTCTCTCACGCTGAAACGGGGAAGCAGGCTTTATGAAAATGAAGGCTCTGCCATCTTCAACAAGGATGAGGAGATGGAAAAAATGATAGAATATTCAAGAGATGCGCTGCTTAAGGCGGATTATAAGCCATATTACCTTTACAGAAACAAGGGAACCATAGGAAATTTGGATAACACAGGCTATGAAAGGGACAACAGCCCCTGCCTTTATAATATAGTGATGATGGAGGAGGTTCAGTCGGTATTTTCCGCAGGCGCCAACTCGGTTACAAGGCTTAACAAAGGGACGGAGCTTAAAAGGATTTTTGCCCTAAAGCTACCGCTGGAATATATAAAAAATCCTAAAAGAATTGAAAAGAATCTAAAGGAAGCAGGTGATTTTTATGAAAACTGTACTGCCCACAGGCAACAGCCATATTGATCTGGAGGTTATAAACAAATGCGCCAAGGAGCCGGAAAAATTTGTGGCAAACTGCGAAAGAGATTACGACAGCCAGATAAATTCGGCTGTCAATGAAATAATCTACAACGGCTCAAAGGTGGTTATGCTGGCAGGGCCGTCCTCGTCGGGAAAAACCACCACGGCACATAAAATTTCAAAGTGCTTTTCGGAAAGGGGAATAAATGCCCCTGTTGTATCTCTGGATGATTTCTTTTTGGGCAAGGCACACTATAAAAGACTTCCGAACGGGCTTTTGGATATGGAATCAATAGACACATTGGACCTTAAGCTTATAAATGAGGTCTTTGCCCAGCTTACTGAAACAAAGGAGGCGGATTTTCCGCTTTTTGACTTTGAAAAAAGCTGCCGGAAAAAAGAGGTAAACCACATAGCTTTGTCAGAAAATGATGTGCTTGTGGTGGAGGGGCTGCACGCGCTCAATCCGCTGCTTACACAGAGCATAGATGCAAAGGAGGTTTACAGGGTGTATGTCTCCACCAGAACACAGTTTACCTGCAACGGCAAGGAGCTGCTTACACCAAAGGACAACCGACTTATCAGGAGAATAATAAGGGACCACAATTTCAGAAACAGACCTCCCAAAAAAACCTTGGAGGATTGGGTGAATGTGCTCGACGGCGAGAAAAAATATATCTATGAATTCAGAGACAGCGCCGATTTCAAGATAGATTCCGCACTTAATTATGAGGGCTGCATATTCCATCATTATATACTGCCCTTGGTGGATGAGCTTAAAAGCGACGATACACACGGCGGAAAAATACGCTGCATAGTTGAAACACTGGAGGCCTTTGACGATATTGATTTTTCTTATATCCCAAAGGATTCCCTCTTAAGAGAATTTATAGGAAAGTAGGAGATGAAATGACATTTTTTAGCCAGCTGGCAGAAAAAACAAAAAGCATCGCCGGCTCTGCCGGAAAAAAGACAGAAACCGCAGTTGAGCTTTCAAAGGCATCAATAAAATTGAATCAGCTGGAAAATCAGCTGAAAAAAACATTTGAGAGAATAGGCACACTGGTTTATGAGGAAAGTCAGGGCTTTGCCGACAACGGAGATTTGACCGAAATCTGCATAAAGGACGCCGCCTCCTTGGAGAGGGAAATAAAAGAGATAAAGGAAAAAATAAAGTCCATGAAAGAAAAAAAGGTCTGCTCTGTGTGCGGACTTATGAATTCCAGCGAAAAGAATTATTGTGAAAACTGCGGAACTAAGCTTAATTAAAAAAATATAAAAGGGCAGATGAAGATAAAAAATCACTCTGCCCTTTTTTAAGGAGTTTTTAAAACATGAAGCCTGAGAAAAAATTGGGACTGCTGATATTTTTTTATTTGACAGCAGGATTCCTGTTTTATATTTTGACAAATGAAAATAAGCTCTGCTTTTTTCTTTACAGACTGTCCTTTGGCATATTGCTTCTGCCTGTTTTGTATTTGGCATATAGGATTCTGGCAAAAAAATACAGCTAAGCTTGAAAACGAAAGAATAAAGAATTAAATAATGCGGTAATTAAAATAAAACAAGCTTAATTATAAATTTTCAATCAGAAATATATGCAGGAAGAAAAGTTCTGCATATATCTGAATAGCCTGTGCGGATTAAAATTCTTTGCAAGCTTTCTTTTAAGAAAGCGGCGCTGCGCCAAAAGATTCTCCCTTTTTCTGCCGCAGGCAGCGGGAAAATCTTTTGC
>JAHHUC010000068.1 GCA_020024215.1 Oscillospiraceae bacterium
AGGGGCTATTTAGGTATAATTGATATCTTGCATATAAAAGCCCACGCTTTTTCGAGAAAAAGCTTAGCAAAGAATTTTAATCCGCACAAGTAAGAAAGCTTTTAGCATGACTTTCCCTTCCTGCGTTGTTTTTTATTTAAGCTGTATAAGAAGCAGTGCAAAATTTATCTGACAGCAGAAGGGGCTATTTAGGTATAATTTATATCTTGCATATAAAAGCCAAAAGCCCACGCTTTTTCGAGAAAAAGCTTGGCAAAGAATTTTAATCCGCACAGGTAAGAAAGCTTTTAGCATGACTTTCCCTTCCTGCGTTGTTTTTTAATTTAAGCTGTATAAGAAGCAGTGCAAAAATTTATCTGACAGCAATAGGAGTGCGACAGATAAGCCTTAGGTGGGTTGCCCCCTAAAAGCGCAGCCTGGCAATAAAGAATCAGCTTTGTGTCAACAGCTTTTCATGCGGCGAAGCCGTCAATTAAAGCCGTATATTATCATCTGATTCTTACCTTTATAAAGCCTGCTGTCTGCATTTTAAAAATATCTTCACTTTTCAACATCTTTTGGAATTTAAGTTGAAAACTTGGCTCTGCTTCTGAATTTTCTTTTGTTGAAAAGCCCATAAGCCTATGCTACAATATAAAAAAACATGTCAAAAGACGGGGTGCGATATATGGATCTTCAAATTATACCAAAACAGGAGACTGATCTTTCCTATTCTCAAGATACACTTGCTGTCAAGTCCATTGAATATGTTCTTTCGCTTACTCACTTTGATGAAGCTGAGATTGATGATGCTCTTATTGCTGATGTGATGAATAAAATTAAAGAAGGCGAAGAGGATTTCTATCTTTATGCAGGAGATGATGAGGAAAGCGACCGAATGGAGGTAGTCACTGACGGGGTATGGCTGTCTCTTACCTGCTGTTTTGATTTGGAAGATTATTATTGCTCTTACAATGAGCAGTATTCATATACTCTGCCCATGCTTGAGGAGCCTGACTTTTCTGATATGGAGGTATTCACAGGGCTTGAAAGCGGAGGTCAAAGTCCCATCCCTAAGCTCGAGGCGATCACTGACATAGAAGCAGGCTTAAAAGCGGTCAAGTATTTTATATACACCGGAAAGTTATACCCGGGAATTGCCTGGATAAAAGATCCTTGCTTTTAAAGCTTTGCTTTATAATTTAAAATAGGTATGCCCTTTGACATACCCTGTTTTTATGCAATATCAGACACAAAAATCGGCAGTACCAAAAGGTACTGCCGACATTTTTTATACTATTGAGGGAAATTGAAGATTTAAGCCTTCTGCTCCATAATCTTCTTTACTTCCTCTGTGAAGAGGGGAAGTATCTTGAATACGTCGCCTACTATTCCATAGTCAGCAACCTCAAAGATAGGAGCGGAGGGGTCCTTGTTGATAGCAACAATAACCTCGGAATCCTCCATACCTGCTAAGTGCTGTATAGCTCCGGAAATACCGCAGGCCACATAGAGGTTAGGTCTTACAGTCTTGCCTGTCTGACCAACCTGACGGTCCTTCTCAACCCAGCCTGCATCAACAGCTGCACGGGAAGCGGAGAATGTTCCGCCCATAAGGTTTGCAAGCTCTTCAAGCATTGGGAAGTTTTCAGGGCCGCCCATACCACGTCCTCCGGAAATAAGCACCTTGGCATCCTGAACATCCATTCTGCCTATAACCTTCTTGACAATTTCAAGAATTTCATAGCTCTTGTGAGATGAGAAATCATTGATGGCAAAGTTTTCTACCTTTGCCTTGGCACCCTTCTGAGCCTCCTGCTTTTTCATAACGCCGGGGCGCACTGTTGCCATCTGAGGTCTGTGGTCGGGAGAGAGGATTGTTGCCATGATGTTTCCGCCGAAGGCAGGACGTGTCATCATGAGAAGGTTTGTATTTTCCTGAATATCCAGCTTTGTGCAGTCTGCAACAAGACCTGTGTGAAGTCTTGCGGATACTCTTGGAGCTAAGTCTCTGCCGATTGCGGTTGCACCGAAGAGAACAATTTCAGGCTTCTTTGCCTTGATGACCTCGGATACACCGTGTGTATAGCTTTCTGTCTCATAATCCTTTAAGGCCGGGTCATCCACAACTATTACATTGTCAGCGCCTCTCTCTGCCAAAGAATCGCAGAGATCCTCTACGCCGCTGCCCAAAAGAACTGCTGTTACCTCGCATCCTAAGTGAGAGGCCAGCTTCTTGGCTTCACCTACAAGCTCGTAGGAAACGCCCATTATTTTATTGTCAACCTGCTGGGCAATGACAAAAATACCCTTGTGATCACTTAAACTCATCTTAAAATCCTCCTTACAGAATGTGCTTCTCTTTAAGCTTCTCAACCAAGAATTCAACCGATTCCTGAGGATCAAGGTTTACAACCGTACCCTTGCCCTTGAGAGGCTTTGTGAAGGACTTGAACACTCTTGTGGGGGATCCTGCAAGGCCGATGTTGCCGTCGTCGATGTCAAGATCCTTTCTTGTGATAAGATGAACCTCCTTCTTATAGGCATCCATAATGCCGCCGGGAGTCATGTATCTGGGGGGATTCAGCTCTGCTAATGCTGTGATAAGGCAGGGCATCTTTACCTTTACCATGTGGTGTCTGTCCTCATACTGTCTCTTGATAATGAGGAAATCGCCGTCTAACTTGATGTCCTCGGCATAGGAGACATTGGGCAGGTGCAGGTGCTCGGAAATCTGGGGGCCTACCTGTGCGGTGTCTCCGTCGATTGCCTGACGTCCTGTGATGATAAGGTCATAGTTGCCTATCTTTCTTATGGCAGAGGCTATTGTGGAGGATGTTGCCCATGTGTCAGCGCCGCCGAAGGCTCTGTCAGAAACCAGATAGCCCTCATCTGCGCCCATAGCCAAAGCTTCTCTTATAGCAGCGTCTGCCTGGGGAGGGCCCATAGAAACAACTGCTACATGTGCATTGCACTGATCCTTTAATCTCAGTGCAGCCTCAAGGCCTGCCTTATCATCGGGGTTGATGATAGAGGGCACACCGTCTCTGATAAGGGTTCCCTTAACAGGATCTAACTTTACTTCGTTAGTATCGGGAACCTGCTTTATGCAAACTATAATATTCATTTACGCAACCTCCTTCTACTTGAGCAGCTCACGGGAGATAACCATTCTCTGAACCTCGGAGGTACCCTCGTAGATCTCGGTTATCTTGGCGTCTCTCATCATTCTCTCAATGGGATAATCTCTTGTGTAGCCGTAGCCGCCGTGAAGCTGTACGCACTTTGTGGTAACATTCATGGCAGTTTCTGCTGCAAAGAGCTTTGCCATTGCAGACTTAGGACCATACTTAGGCTCTGTATCCTTTGCAACAGCAGCAGAATAAACCAACATTCTGGCAGCCTCCACCTGTGTCTTAAGGTCAGCCAGCACAAACTGTGTGTTCTGGAACTGGGAGAGGGACCTTCCGAACTGCTTTCTCTCCTTGACATACTTGACAGTTTCATCCAGACAGCCCTGTGCAATTCCCAGAGCCTGAGAAGCAATTCCGATTCTTCCGCCGTCTAAAGTGGTCATGGCGATCTTATAGCCCTGACCTTCCTGTCCTAAGAGGTTTTCCTTGGGAACTATGCAGTTTTCAAATACCAGCTCTGTTGTTGCAGAGCCGCGGATACCCATTTTAAGCTCCTTTTTGCCTATGGAGAAGCCGGGGAAATCCTTTTCCACAATAAATGCGGAAATTCCGTGGTTGCCCTTTTCCTTGTCGGTCATGGCAAACACCACATAGACATCTGCCTTTCCGCCGTTGGTAATGAATATCTTTGTTCCGTTAAGAACATAGTGGTCGCCCTCTAAAACCGCCTTGGTCTGCTGACCGGAGGCGTCTGTGCCGGCGTTTGGCTCTGTCAGGCCGAATGCGCCCAGCTTTTTGCCGGAGCAAAGGTCGGGCAGATATTTTGCCTTCTGCTCCTCGCTGCCCCATTTTCTGATGGGCTCGCAGCAAAGAGAGGTGTGAGCGGATACGATAACAGCGGTTGTTGCGCAAACTCTTGCCAGCTCCTCAACACACATGGCATATGTAAGTGTGTCACATCCCTGACCGCCCAATTCCTTGGGGAAGGGGATGCCCAAAAAGCCGTATCTTGCCATCTTTTCAACTGTCTCGGAAGGGAATCTCTCCTGTTCATCCACTTCCTGTGCAAGAGGCTTAACCTCTGTTTCCGCAAACTCACGGAAAAGCTGTCTTGCCATCTGCTGTTCTTTGCTTAATACAAAGTTCATGCAAATTTCCTCCTCGAAAATAGTATATAATTTAATTTTTTGAGGAAGTGTCTTAAAAACAGCTGTTGGCCCTTTCCAGAAGGCAAAAACCAATCCACTTGTTTTTATGAAACACTGTCCTTTTATTTAAAGAACATAAGTAAGCAGCCTGCTGCTACGGCAGAGCCGATAACGCCTGCTACATTGGGGCCCATTGCGTGCATGAGAAGGAAGTTGGAGGGGTTGTACTTCTGTCCTTCCTTCTGGACAACTCTGGCTGCCATAGGAACTGCGGAAACGCCTGCTGCGCCGATGAGAGGATTTATCTTTCCGCCGGTTGCCTTGCACATGATCTTTCCGAAGATAACTCCGCCGGCAGTACCGATGGAGAATGCGATAAGTCCCAATAAAACAATCTTCAAGGTTGCAGCGGTGAGGAACTTTTCAGCCGAGGCTGTGGCGCCCACTGTTGTGCCTAAGAAAATTGTAACAATATACATGAGGGAATTCTGGCTGGTTTCAACAAGCTTGGGAACAACTCCCGACTCCTTGATGAGGTTGCCCAGCATCAGCATACCGATGAGGGGAGCAGCAGAGGGCAGAAGAAGAACTGTAAAGATTGTAACAACAATGGGGAATACAATCTTTTCCTTCTGAGAAACAACTCTCAGCTGAACCATCTTTATCTTTCTCTCTTCCTCTGTGGTGAGAGCCTTCATGATGGGGGGCTGGATGATGGGAACCAATGCCATGTAGGAATATGCAGCTACTGCAATGGGTCCTAAGAGGTGATCTGCCAGCTGGGAGGTCAAAAAGAGGGCTGTGGGGCCGTCTGCGCCTCCGATAATACCGATGGAAGCTGCCTCCGGGCCTGTAAAGCCCAAGAAGATGGCTCCTACGAAGGTGAAGAAAATGCCAAGCTGTGCCGCCGCGCCCAAAAGAAGGCTTCTGGGGTTGGCAAGAAGGGGTCCGAAGTCGGTTCCGGCGCCTATGCAAAGGAAGATGAGCGGCGGATAAATGCCCAGCTTAACTCCCTTATAGAGCCAGTAGAGAAGGCCGCCTTCATCCATAAGTCCTGCCATAGGAAGGTTTGCCAAAAGCATGCCGAATGCGATAGGTAAGAGAAGATAAGGCTCATAGCCCTTTTTAATTGCCAGATAAAGAAATGTGCAGGCAATTATTATCATTATAAGTTCTCCGGGAACAGTGAAGGAAAATCCGCCGAAATCAAGATTTGTCCAATGTGCAGGATTTATAAGTCTTGAAAATCCTGTACTTTCCCAGAACTTTGCCAATAATTCAGTCATTGGGTTGAAGCTCCTTTCAAAAGCTTTAGGATAGTTTGATTTTTAAGCCTTAGCCTAAAACGATGAGGAGATCTCCTGTGTTTACAGCCTGACCTTTAGAGGCTGCCACCTTCTTGACTGTTCCGTCACAGGGAGCAACGATCTCGTTTTCCATCTTCATAGCCTCCAATGTAAGGAGCGTGTCTCCGGCTGCAACTGTATCTCCCTCCTTGACAGAAACAGATACAACTGTTCCGGGCATGGGAGCTGCCACGTCGCCCTCACCGGAAGCTACCGGAGCAGGTGCGGGTGCAGGAGCGGGAGCAGGAGCAGGAGCGGGTGCGGGAGCAGCTGCAACAGGTGCAGGAGCAGGAGCGTGAGCAGGTGCGGGTGCAGCAGCTGCTGCTGTGTAGGAAACCTGTCTATCCTGTACGTCTACATCATATGCCTTGCCGTTAACGATTACTGTATAACTTCTCATTGTAATAATCTCCTTAAAATTTAGGTAGTTTTATTTTTGTTGCAAAGAAATTCCTTTATCGCCAGTTTTTATATGTGCCTTCCTGGCTTCTTGCAATGGGGTTTACCAGTCTTTCTCTCTCATACTGCTCAATAGCTGCCATAATCACCACGGGAAGCTCGTTTTCATCGACGGGCTCCTTCACATAGATGACCTCGGGCTGAGCATCGGACTTCTTCTTATCCTTAGGAGAAAAAGCCATCTTTATAAGGTCAATGACATAGCTGATGACCAAAAGAGACAAAAAAACTGTTGTCATGGAGAATACGGTCACCAGACCTGCATCTCCCATTGTAATATATTCTTGTCCTGCGAACACGGCTTTCACCTCGTTATTTATATAGTATCTTCTTTACTTCTTGTATATGGCATCATAATCCCTTATAACTCTGGGGATCATCATATGATGGAATGCACAGAAGCTTCTGGGGTTCTGATAAGATGCGCCTATGAACGCTCCTATATACTTTCTTATCTCTGCAAAGGAGACTATCTCGTCAACCAGACCTGTTCTTGCACAGGCGATGGGGCGGGAATCGGCATGATATTTCTGAATGAGTGAATTCATCCTGTCGATTGTCTCATCCAGGCTCTTGCCTGCATCCTGATCCTTTACAAGCCTTCTTGCATACATGGCTGCTGCGGCTGTTTCGCCGTGCATTACATAAATTTCACTTGTTGCAGCGCCTATGGAGAACACGTTGTTGTCTGTTCCCTGAGGTCCGCCCATTACATAATGGGCTGCTGCTGTGCCCTTTCTCAGTGTTATTTCCATCTGGGGAACGTGTGCCTGCTGAATGGAATAGATGAGGGACTGTCCTAAGCCTAAAAGCTCTGCTCTCTCAGCAGGGTCGCCTACATCAATTCCGGTTGTATCCTGAATCCAAACAATGGGGAGCCTGTCACGTCCGCAAAGTGTTACGAACTCGTTCATCTTGATAAGTCCCTGGCGGTAAAGCTTTCCGCCGATTCCCATTGCCTGCTCACCCTCAGCTACTCTGTATTCGGGATAATTCGGAATAATTCCCTGACGGTTTGTGATAACTCCGCAGAGAAGTCCGTTCATCTTGGCAATACCTGTTATTATCTCGGGGCCGTAATCGCTCTTATACTCCATAAACTGGCTGTCATCAAACCATCTTGCAATGTATTCATAGGAGTTGTAGCTCTTCTTGGGATTTAAGGGTATCTGTGTATAAAGGTCGGATACGGAGAGTCTTGGCTCTTTGGGATCGTCAACTCTGAAGAAGTTTTCGTCATATGCAGGCATTGCATCCATATACTTCTGGATGGCTGCAATAACGCCCTCCTCTGCCGCATAAACCTCTCTGAAAAAGCCTGTGCTGCCAAAGTGAACAGCAACAGAGCCGGGGGGATCGGATTTTTTTGCATTTCTTGTTGCATCTGCCAATGCTGCTGCGGATTCCTCATCCACATAGCCCTTAGGATTCATTCCGCCTACTATTCCTGCTCCGCCTACTGCCATATTTGCCTTTTCATGGGCGATAAGCACTGTGGGGGAGATGGAGTGATAGCCGCCGCCTGCCGGGTTTGTTCCGTAGATGCCGACTATTACGGGAATTCCCATCTGCTGAAGCTCTGCGTTGCGGTAAAAGGGTGTTCCGCCGGTAATTCTTCCTGCGTAAACCTTTTCCTGTTCATCCAGCTTAACTCCGGAGCAGTTGAGCACATAAACCAGAGGGATGTTAAGCTGCTTGGCCATATCTGATGCCCTTACAAGCTTTTCTGCCTGTCCGGGAACCCATGCGCCTGCCAGCTTTTTGTTATCGGATGCCACGATAACAGCCCACTTGTCATGAATTTTTCCAAGGCCGATTATAACGCCCACAGAACCATCCTTGTTGTTCCATCTGTTGAGGAGACTGTCAAGAGGACACCATGTTCCCTCATCGACCAGAAGGTCTATTCTCTGAAGAGCTGTCATCTGTCCTGCCTTGTTGAGTGATTCGTCACTTCTGCCGGAATTGTTTACCTCTGCGATTGTCTTGGCTATCTCTTCCTCGATAGCTCTCACCTGCTGCTCATTCTCCGCGTCCACACGGGTAAGCGGCTTTCCTATTTGAGGCATATCCTTAAAATAGGACGGCATTGCATATCCAAAGCTGCTCATTTCTTGATGGATGCTCCTTTCAATTTCTAACCGCCTGAGCGGTCATATACTTTTGGCTTCGTTCTTTCCTTAAAAAAATCGGTTGTAACTTTTCTAAAAAAAGAACACTGCGCTGTGCCCATTATATCCCCTTTTGAATCATTTCGTCAACAAAAAAGCAACAAAAGCAGCGGTTATGACAAATCTTTGACATATTGTACAAAAACCGCTTGTCCATATCCGGATTTTCAGCCATTCTAAGCCGTCTGAGCATTGCTGACGAAGCATCCTGCAAGCTTTTCAGAACAGATTCCTATCATGCTTATATGCAAATAAAGAATGGATTGTTATATTTTTATCATACCTATTGATTCTATACCTTTGTCTTTATTTTGTCAATGTGTTTTTTGCAAGCTTTCTGTCATAAGGCTAAACTTTAGATAGTTTTTACGTCAAATCACAAAATTTAATGTGCTATATGCACAATAAAAATCAGAGCAGGCAATATAAATATGCAGTAAAAAGTCATTTATAATGTGTATTTGCTTTTTAAATCTGTATTTGCCTATATTTGCCTAAAAAAAAGCACAGCTTCTTAAAAGGGGGGTGGAATTGGCGGCTTTATTAAAAAGTCAGCAATCAAATCAAAAAGTTAGCATATATTGCTTTCCTTGAAAATATCTTTTTATAGAAGTGCTGTTATGCTTTTTTTGTGCAAAAAGTGGAGAATAACCTTATATATTTTAAAATTGCTGTCTTTTTCCGACCAAAAATAAATATAAGCCCCTTTCATTTTTGAAAATGGGGCTGTTGATAAATTTTTAAACTTGTATGCAGGAATTAAACAGGTGCCAATATCTGCATAGCTTTTGCGAAATTAAGCTTTTTGCCTAGCTTTTTCTCGAAAAAGCGGCGCAGG
>JAHHUC010000069.1 GCA_020024215.1 Oscillospiraceae bacterium
GCACCGCACAATGCGGTGCTTTTACCAGAGGCAAATCGCTTACATTAGTTCGGGAGGAATGTATCCCGCATAGAGAAAAAGGCCATGGAAAAATTAAGGGAGCATATTGATTTTTGGGATTAAATAAATCCGGGAAAAATTTTTCCCGGATTTATTGCTTTGCGCCTAAGGCAATGTTATTTTGTTGTAATTCAAGCCGAAAAAAAGCTGCTCTTTATGTGTTGCGGCAACAATTGTTCTCCCCTTCATATTTTCAATTATGAAGGACAGTGTGTTTTGGGCATTTTCAGCATCCAGGCCCGAAAAGGCTTCATCCAGAATCAGGATATCAGGCTCTGCAAGAACTGCCCTTAAAACAGCCAGCCTTCTCTTCATGCCCTTGCTCAGGCGTTCTGCCCTTTCTGAGGGCGGCACATCCACATTGAGCCTTCTTAGATATTCTGCTATTTCTCCGTCGGAATATTTTTCCTCAAGCACAAGGTTGATATTTACTGCGACAGACATATTCAAAAGCAGCCTGTCCTCTTGAAAAACAGCTCTTATCCTTTTATCCTTTGTGCCGTGAATGCTGCCGGAATCTGCCTTGAGTATGCCCATGACAAGTCTGAGCAGGGTTGTTTTTCCGCTTCCTGAGCTTCCCATCAGCAAATTCAGACACCCTTGCCTAAATATGCAGGAAAAATCGTCAAATACCTCTTTGCCGTCAAAGGCTTTGCTTATATTCCTTATTTCTATATCCATTTTAAACCGCTTTCAATTTTTTCCTTCAGATACCTGAGCATACAAGAAAATATTTTTTCGCATATAAAGGCTATGATAATAAGCCCGATGGTCCATGCAAGAAGTCCCGACATATCAAAATAGATTTTGGAATTATAAAAGCTCTCCCCTATTGTATGTGAGGAAATGGTGATAACCTCGGCTGCAACCGAAGCCTTGAAGGCTATGCCTATCCCCAGCCTTACCCCGGTTTCAAGCGACGTGAAGCTATTTGGCAGGCTTATATAAACAAACCTTTTAAGCCCCTTTATTTCAAATACATCCGCCATCTCATAAACATTTGCATCCCGATTTATAAAGGAGTTGAAAATGTTTTCATAAATTATGGGAAAAACTGCTATAAAGGATATTACAGCCGGTATTTTAAAGGAGGGAAGCAGCATGAACAGCATTATTATATAAGCTGCCACCGGCACAGCTTTCATAAGCATTACCGGTATTTTCATAAAGTGCAGGAACAATCTGCTTTTATAGGAAAAAAAGGCAGATAGGCACGACAGAATAAGAGCTGTAAAAAATCCCAGAAAAACCCTTTTGCAGGTGTTGAAGGAAAATATATAAAACTCATTTGCTGCTATAAGCTCCAAAAATCTTTTGCCCACAGCTGTGGGAGTTGGGAAGATGAGGCTGTCATTTACATATATGGCTGCCATCTCCCACAGGAAAAAATAAAAAAACAGGGGGATGAGACTAAAAAAGATTTTTTCCTTTTTCAAAGGCCTGTCCCCCTTTTTATCAATCCATCAATTCCTCAAGACGATCTGCAAACTGAGAATGCATGGATGAAAAGCTTGCTGCATCGCTTTGGAACTTTGCCACATTTTTTGCAGTATCCGATGAGGGCATAACCGTTCCTGCCCCCGAAACGCATCCTCCGGGACATCCCATGCCCTCCAAAAGATATCCGTTTCGTTTTCCCGCCTTTGCCAGCATAAGCATTTTTCTGCATTCCCTCAGGCCCTCGGCATAGTCTGTAAGTATCTCAGAGCCGGGTGCAATTTCTGTAAGAGCCTGTGATACCGCTCCTGCCACACCACCTGAAACCGCAAAGCCTCTGGCAGCTGCCGTTGCTCCGATGAATACATCCTCATCCGATTCCTCTACATCTGCAAAGTTTATATTCATCGCATCAAACATTCCCTGCAATTCCTCAAAGGTCAAAACAAAATCAACAACATCTCTGTTTTCAGGCACAAGGGCTTCATTTTTCTTTGCGGCACACGGGCCTATAAAGCACACCTTCTGATCCGGGTGATCCTTCTTTACCAGCTTTGCCGTGAGCACCATAGGTGTCATTGCCATTGATATATAGGAGGAAAACTGCGGATACAGCTTCTTTGCCATCATGCTCCATGAGGGGCAGCAGGATGTGGCCATAAAGGGCTGCTGTGAGGGCACCTTTTCAATAAAATCGAAGGCTTCCTCTATGGTGCACAAATCCGCGCCTATGGAGACATCGCAAACAGCGTCAAAGCCCAGCAGCTTAAGCGCCGAAATAAGCTTTTTGGGTGTACATTCCTTTCCAAACTGTCCCACAAAGGAGGGAGCTATGGCAGCTGTAACCTTTTCCCCCTTCTTTATGGAATAGATAAGCTGATAAATCTGGCTTTTATCCACAATGGCAGAAAAGGGGCAGTTTACAAGGCACATTCCGCAGCTTACACATTTGTCATAATTTATTTTTGCCCTTCCAAACTCATCCGATTCAATGGCATCCATTCCGCAGGCAGCGGCACACGGTCTTTCTATTTTTATTATGGCATTGTAGGCACACTGCTCTATGCATTTGCCGCACTTTATGCACTTATCCTCCCTTATATAGCTTTTTCCGTTTTTGATTTCGACAGCGCCTTTAGGACATACCTCGCTGCAGGGATGTCCCAGACATCCCTGACAGGCATCTGTCACCATCACCCTTTTGGTAGGACAGGCATTGCAGGCAAAGGGGATGATATTTACAAGCGGAAGGTCAAAATGCCTCTCGCCCAGATTTATGTCGTCCATTCCCAGGCTCAAAGGCTCATGCTCCTTCACACTTCTTAAAGGAAGGCCCAATGCAAGCCTCAGCCTCTCTGATACAATCGCTCTTTCAAGAAAAATGCTCTGCCGATGCTCCCCAACCTCTCCCGGCACTATTTTAAAGGGAATATCCGCCAATTCACGAAATCCGCCGCCATTGTAGGCAAATTTTGCAATCTCCTTGAAAACATTTCTCCTCAGGTCATTTATATATGTGTGTGTTCCCCGCATATTTATCACCTTTTTAACAAAGTATAGTATTACACATAAGATTATATCATTTGCAGGAATTATTTCAATTATACCCACTTAACAAATCATCAAAAAAAGTTTTATCCTTTATGTTGCTTTTGCACATTTTTTAACATGAAGCAGTTCAAAAAATAAAATCCGCACAATAAAACAGCCGAAAATTATGCTTTCTTCACAATTTCCGGCTGCTTTTAACATTATTTTCCTGCTATGTATTCTCATCCTTTTCAATTTTGAAAATAGCTCTCAAAAATCCTTTTAAAAAGCCGGGGCTTTTCATAACTACAACCTTCATGCGCTTACCTCCTCATATCAATACCATCTTAAAAACATATGGCAGACCAAAAACAAAAGGATTGCGGAAATGAACAGGGCCAGCTTAAGAGAGCAAAAATACATCAAAAGCACCCCTGCGGCAAAGGCCCCTGCCACTGCGGCAAAATAACATCCGCCGTGTCTTCCCATAAGCCATCCCCCTCCTTGATTACATTATATTTAAAGCTCTGCTTTTTTGTTAAAGCAGGAATAAAATTTTATGCCTTAAAATATATATCTATTGTAGATTATTAAAAGGAGAGATAAATGTGACAAAAGGACTTTCAAGCGTACCTTTGACCGATTTAAAGCCTGCTTTATCCATAAAAGACCGTGTAAACATTGAACAGCAGCTGCTTTTGCCGGATTATTGCCCCGATATATGCAGGGTGATATTTGTCGATTGCAGAACTGCGGTAACAGGTGTATCCTGTTCACAGAACGAGGTTTCTGTCAGCGGGCTTTCTTTTTTGAATCTCTGCTATGAGGCAGAGGGCTGTTTTATAAAAAAGACTGAATACTCTGTTCCGTTCAGAAAGGTATATCAGCTTAAAGAAAGCCTTGCAGAGCCTATATGCCGCTTTAAAGCCTGCTCCTGTTCTGTTTCCTTCAAGCTTATTTCAAGAAGAAGGCTTGATGTCAGGGGAAGCTTCTGCCTTGAGGGAAATGTATTTGACATAAAAGAGCTGAATGTTTTGGAAAAATCTGATACTTTGGATATAATCCTCAAGCAGGAAAAGCTCAGTTACCTTTCGCCCTATGACAGCATAAATGAAATTTTATCCTTGACAGAGGAGCTTCTGCCTCCTCAAAACAAGCCGTTTGCAGAGGAAATTCTGCAGGCGGAAATAAAGCCTGTGTGCGAATCCTGCCGATATTCTGACAAAAGCCTTAAATTAAAGGGCAGCATTCTGCTGCACACACTTTACACACCTAAGGATATGCCGGACACAATAGAAAGCTTCGACACCATACTTCCCTTGGAAAAAGAATGGGAAAACATAAATCTTGACGAGGGATTTCTGATTGATGCCACACTCACACCTCTTACCATATCCCTTTCCAAATCCGAGGATGTTATAAAGGAGGACGGAAAGCTGCTGTTTGAAGGTGAAATTTCCTGCCTGCTTTCCATATTTGCGCCATTTGAAAAAAATATTGCAGCAGACGGCTTTTCCCCCTCCTTCCAATATGAGAAAAAAACAGAAAGCCCCCGGGTTTTAAAATCCATACTGCCGTTTTCCTCAAAGGAAAAGGCTGAGGGAGAAATTCCTGCATCAGGTGACATAAGGGAAATACAAAGCTGCTTTGCAGCCGTAAAAAATATCAGCATAATTGATGAGGAAGCTAAAAAATGCTTCTGCGATGTAGAATTTATGATGCTTTACAAAAATGCAGACGGAAAATACGGCAGCTTTTCCCATATTTTAAGGTGCAGCAGCTTGCTTCAGCAGGCGGAAAAATCCGATTTTGTAAAGGCGGATGCAATCATAGAAGCCCCCTTTGCCTCTCTTTCCAACGGAAAGCTGAAGCTTTGCTGTGATGTAAATTTGAACGGACTTATTTTTAAAGGTGAAAACAAGTGTATGCTTACAGATGTGGAATTGGACGAGGAGAAAAAAATCCAAAAAACTTCAGATTTTTCCATGGTCATCTTCTATGCCGATGAAAATGACGATCTTTGGAGCATAGGGAAAAAATATAAGGTGGACCCTGTAAAATTAAAGGAGGAAAATGCTCTGGAGGAGGATACCTTCAAGGAGAGAACACCCCTTATAATACCGCTTTAGATCAAAATCCAAACAGCAAAAGAAAGGGCAAAGCACATCAGTTTCTGATGCACTTTGCCCTGTTTTCATGCCTTTTGAACAGATTAAAGCAAAATAATAAATTTTTATAAGGTCCGGTTTAAAATGCCTTCATATTCTGATTTTAGGGGATTTAATATCCTCTATTTGCGTCAAAAGAAGCTTAATAAAATTTTTAATTCCTTTATTCTTCAAAGCCAACCGATGCAAGCTTATTGGCAATAAAGCCCATAAATCTGCAATAGGCTGTTTCGCCTATGCTCCTTGTCTGCTCATCCATCGACGATGAGCAAAGCTTAGAAAATGTCAGCCCCACCGATTTTGCATTTTCCTCCTTGCTTCTGTGAAGATAAAGATAAAGTGAGAAGGCAGGGCTTTGGGTTATCTTTTGGAAAAGCTCCGGCTCCTCGCTTTCAAGGCACTCATAAAAGCTGGAGACGCAGGCATTGGCAACTATGGGGTTGGGGCTGTAATCCTCAACTATTCTATGCACTGTATAGGCAAAAAGAATTTTAAGCTGAAGCTCAAACTCCTTCGGCTCCACCATATCCGGGGAGGTTGTCCACACACAGTCCAGCAGCTCCTTTACCATCTCAACTCCAAAGCGCCTGGCCTTTTGGGTGTTTCCCAGCTTTCTCTGCAAAAAAAACATATCAATGTTATCATCTGCCACCGGATTTTCACCTTTGAAAAGCTTTGAAATGTTATCGGGAGCAATTTTGATGTCATCATCATTAAAATTGTTTGTCATATGAACACCTCTCTTTTATTTATCCCTTTATCATCAGCATTTAAACAATTTCCCTCAAAACCAATATCGTGTACAGTATATACTATTTTAAGAATAATAGCAATAGCTGACAGCTTTTTAAATAAGCAGAATGACAGATGAAGCAAATATTTCATTGAAAAAGGGACTTATAGGCTTACTTGCTTTTTAAGAATTTTCGGGCAAATTTTATATGGCGAAGGCTTTCATTATGTGATATAATTACTGTGTGCAATAAAAATTAAGGTGGAATGAGAAAATTTGGATATAGCCTTGAATCCTCTGGTATGGGGAGACGGCGGCATAACCGCCATACCTTCAGTTATTATAGATAAGCATCTGCGCCTGTGCGGTTCCTTGGCGCTTAAAGCAATACTTCTGATATTCAGGGACCAAAGCACCTACAAGGATGAAAATGCCCTCAGAGAAAAGCTTAAATGCGACAGCTCAGACCTTTCGGATGCCCTCAACTATTGGGCGCAGTCCGGCATAATAAAGCTCTCTGACAAGGATGAATTCAAAAGTCCCGATTTAAGCCCTGCTGCCTTTGGAGAAATTGAGGCTGAGGCTTTTGATGAAAAAAAGGAAGAGGGCAAAAAAACTGCTTTTAAAGCCGATGATTCCTTGCGGCCGTTCCTTCTTACAAGGGAGGAGGTAAGCGCTATGGTAAAAAATGATAAAACTCTGGCCCAGCTTGTGTCAGAGGTTCAGGAAATATTCGGCAGGACGCTCAATTCACATGATCTTAATATTCTTGCCGCGCTTTATTCCTGCTATGACCTTACGCCCCATTTTATGGTGATGCTTTTTAACTTCTGCAAGAATATGGGCAGATGCAGCATGCCCTATGCAAAAAAGGTGGCAGAGGACTGGATGGATAAGGGAATTGATGACAACACTGTGGATTCTCATGTGGATAAGCTTACCTATCTTATGTCTGTGGAGGGAAGGATTAAAAAAGCCCTCGGAATAGAGAGAAACCTTATAAAAAGCGAAAAGAAGCACATCGAGGTCTGGGTGACAGAATATAAAATGGATGTGGACATAATAGTTAAGGCATATGAGATATGCATAGAAAAGATAAGCAAGCTCAATTTCAACTATATGAACAAAATTTTGACCAACTGGTATCAAAGCAATATCACAACAGGCGAAGCTGCTGAAGCCTTTTCTTCCTCAAAGGGAAAGAGCGATAAGCAAAGGGAGGAATCGGAATTTATGAAGCTGCTGGAGCAAAATTACGATAAGGAGTAGGAAATGTCATATCCTCAGGAAGTTTTGAAAAAAGCAAGGGAAGAGTATGAGAGAGAAAAGGAAAATTTCAGAATAGAAAACGAGAGAAAAAAAGCAAAGATATATTCCTGCGTTCCCAAAGCAAGAATTTTGGAAAGGGAGATTGCAGCCACAGGCTTTAAAATATCCTCGCTTATACTAAAGGGAAAGGATGTTGACAAGGGCCTTTCTGAGATACAGTCATATAACCGGATGAAAAAGGAGGAGCTGGGCAGTCTTTTGGTTGAAAACGGCTTTGGCAGGGATTCTCTTGATATCAAGTATCTCTGCCCCCTATGCTCTGACACAGGTGTAAAAAACGGCCGTGCATGCAGCTGCATAGAGGGCATAAGAAGGCGCCTTATGTATGAAAGGCTGGGCGGCTTCAATGAAAAAAACTGCCCCACATTTGAAGCTTTGAAGCTTTCCTATTACGGAGACAGCCGTGAAATAATGGAAAATACGCTGAAAAAATGCTATAACTATGCCGAAGGCTTCACCACAAATTCAAAAAGTCTGCTTTTTTATGGCTCGGTTGGGCTTGGCAAAACTCATGTTTCAAGAGCTATGGGAAAAATTATCATAGATAAGGGCTTTGATGTTTTTTACATACCCTTCACCACGCTTTCACAAAAGCTGGAAAACGCCAAATTCAGAAAATCCGACGAAAGCTATGAGGACTTTATCTCGCCTGTTTTGAACTGTGAGCTTCTGATATTGGATGATGTGGGTGCGGAATTTTCATCCGCCTTCTCAATCTCTCTTTTGTACGAGATTGTAAATTCCAGGCTTATAGGAAATAAGCCCACCATCATAAGCACAAACCTCAACGATGAAATGCTTGCGGAAAGATATGGGGAAAGAACAGCTTCAAGACTTGTCTGCTCCTATGATGTGCTTTTGTTCAAGGGCTCTGACATAAGAAGAAAAATAAAATTCAATCCGCAGTAAAGGAGTTAGAAAAATGGATTATCAGAACATACTTTCACGCATCGACCACACACTTTTAAAGCCGGAGGCAACAAGCGAGCAGATAGAAAGGCTCTGTTATGAGGCATTGGAATTCAAAACCGCATCCGTGTGCATAAATCCTGTGCATATAAGAAAAGCTAAAAGCATATTGAAGGATAAAATACCCGTCTGCACCGTCATAGGCTTTCCCTTAGGAGCCTGCACAGCCTTGCAAAAGGCTTTAGAAGCTAAAATTGCCATTGCAGACGGAGCCTCTGAGATAGATATGGTGGCAAATATAGGCCTTATCAAGGAGGGAAGATATGACCTTGTGACAGAGGAGATAAGGGAGGTGAAAAAAGCCTGCCGAGACAAAATTCTCAAGGTTATTGTTGAAACCTGCCTTTTGACTGATGAGGAAAAGGAGAGGGTATGCCGTTGTGTTATTGATGCAGAGGCAGATTTTATAAAGACC
>JAHHUC010000007.1 GCA_020024215.1 Oscillospiraceae bacterium
TGCTTGCACAGGCTAATCAGCAGCCCCAGTCTGTTCTCCAGTTACTCCAGTAATTCTTGGGAAATTTTAAAAATTACAAAACAAAAAAGAGGGCCGAGGCTCTCTTTTTTTGCCCTTAAAGCATCTGGGGGATAGCTTTAAGTCTATTTTATTCCATAAAGTGTTTTGGCATTTTGAAATGTGGCAGAATATATGTGTTCAACAGCTGTACCTTTTATTTCCGCTATTTTTTCTGCTGTATATTTAAGCAAGGAGGAGTCGCAGCGTTTTCCTCTCATTGGTGCAGGTGCAAGGTAAGGACAATCGGTTTCAATAAGCAGGCGATTATTTGGAACAACCTTGACAACCTCAACTGTTTTTCTTGCATTTTTAAATGTAACTACACCTGTTATTCCGATATACATACCAATTTTTATATATTCCTCTGCCGTTTCTGCCGAGCCGGAAAAGCAGTGAACCACACCTCTTGGCTTATATTTTTTTATTATTTCAAGTGTGTCCTGTGAGGCATCTCTTGAATGAATAATAACAGGCTTATCCATTTCTTCTGCAAGCATAAGCTGCTTTTCAAAAACTTCCTTTTGCATTTCTTTGGGAACATCAGGATAGTGATAATCCAAGCCTATTTCACCCAGCGCCACAACCTTTGGATGGGACAAAAGCTCCTTTATTCTTTCATAAGAGCTTTCATCAAAGCTTTTTGCCTCTTGTGGGTGAAAGCCTACTGCTGCGTATATAAAGGGGTATTTTTCCGCAAGCTTAACCGAGCTTTCGGATGTTTTTACATCGCAGCCTATGTTGGTGATAAAGTCAACTCCGTTTTCGTGAAGATAGGCAAGAAGAGTGTCCCTATCTTCATCAAACTGAGCATCGTCATAATGTGCGTGTGAATCAAATATCATTTTTATCCCATCACCGTTCCTGAGGGAATGGAATCGTCAAGGAATATTACCTGACAGAATTTCTTTCCGTCATCCTTTATAACATCACAGGCGATGAGCATACCCTCGCTTTTGACACCCCTGAATTTTGCAGGCTTTAAATTTCCTATAACCATTATCTTTCTGCCGATAAGCTCTGAGGGCTCATAATATTCATGGATTGAGGACACAATCTGCCTGCCCTCTGCTGTTGCGTCATCCAGCTGTAATTTTAGGAGCTTGTCTGTGTTTTCAACCGCAACACAATCCTTTATTTTGCAGCATATTATCTTTACCTTTGAAAAATCGTCAATGGTTATATGCTCGTTCTGATTCTTCTGAGCTTCCTTTTCAGCTTTCTTTTCTGCCTTTGCCTCTGTTTTTTGAGAGGCCTTTTCTAAAGCAAGCCTCTCTTCTTCCAGCTTTTCAAGCTCCTTTTTTGCATCTATTCTTCCAAAAAGAGCAGAGGGCTTGCCAAGCTCTGTTCCGACAGGGAATTTTCCAAAGCTTTCAAGGCTGTCATAGCATTTTATATCACAGTTGAGCTGCTCTAAAATAGAATTGGAGGTGTCGGGCATAAACGGGGAGAGGAGAACGGCAATAAATCTTATTCCCTCCAAAAGATTATACAGCACAGTTGCAAGTCTGCCTTTGTTTTGCTCATCCTTTGCAAGAACCCAAGGCGAGGTTTCATCTATATATTTATTGCAGCGTTTTGATAAATTGAATATGGCTTCAAGGGC
Organism: Oscillospiraceae bacterium; assembly: GCA_020024215.1. Classification (GTDB taxonomy): domain Bacteria; phylum Bacillota; class Clostridia; order Oscillospirales; family Ruminococcaceae; genus Yanshouia. Next base: position 1,664 of record JAHHUC010000007.1, read on the forward strand.
ATCGGAAACTCTGTATTGTGACATAAGCTTTTCCACTTTTGCAACAGTGGAGAGGGCTTCGTTTGAAAGCTCGCTGTCCAATTCCTGTACACAGTCAGGCGACAGCACCTTGCCGTCAAAGTATTTATGGCACATTGAAATTGTGCGGTTGACAAGATTGCCCAGATTGTTTGCAAGGTCTGAATTATATCTTTCAAAAATCGTTTCATATGTTATGGAGCCGTCATTTGCATAGGGCATTTCAGAGAGAAGATAGTAGCGGACTGCATCAACACCCAATCTTTTTACCAAATCGTCGGCATAGATTACATTGCCCTTTGATTTGCTCATCTTATCATTTCCGAAAAGCAGCCACGGATGACCGAATACCTGCTTTGGAAGAGGCTCACCCAATGCCATAAGCATGATTGGCCAATAGATTGTGTGGAAGCGGAGAATATCCTTTCCTATGATGTGAACATCGGCAGGCCAGTACTTTTTATAAAGCTGGCTGCTGCCATCAGGATCATAGCCTAGGGCTGTTATATAGTTGGACAGCGCATCTATCCACACATATATCACATGCCTGTCGTCAAAATCAACAGGTACACCCCATTTGAAGCTTGTTCTTGAAACGCAGAGATCCTGAAGTCCCGGCTTTATAAAGTTGTTGAGCATCTCCTTTTTGCGGCTTTCGGGGAATATAAAATCTGGGTTGTCCTCAATATACTGCTCAAGCTGCTTTTGATATTTTGAGAGACGGAAAAAATATGCCTCCTCCTTTGCTTTTTTCACTTCTCTGTTGCAGTCCGGGCATTTTCCGTCCACAAGCTGGCTCTCTGTCCAAAAGCTTTCACACGGTGTGCAGTAAAGGCCCTCATATTCGCCTTTATATATGTCACCTTGCTCATAAAGGCGTTTGAAAATCTTTTGAACGGTTTTTTCGTGGTAATCATCCGTAGTCCTGATAAATTTGTCATAGGAAATATTCAAGATGCTGCATATTTCCTTTATTTCAGAAGCTATTTTGTCAACATGCTCCTTTGGCGTGATATTGGATGCTTTGGCAATTTCTTCTATTTTTTGACCATGTTCATCAGTTCCGGTCAGGAAAAATACGTCATATCCCTGTAAACGCTTATATCTTGCAAGCGCATCGGTCAGCACAATTTCATAGCTGTTGCCTATGTGGGGCTTGCGCGAGGTATATGCAATTGCCGTGGTTATATAGTAAGGTCCTTTTTTGCACATGCTCATGTCCTCCTAATGTAAAGTAATACCATAAAATTATAACAAGTTCTGTGTATTTTTGCAAGGGCTGAGGGCTCTTAAAATGAGCATCGGATATTTGCTGACGATAAGTTGAAGCCATAAAAATTCACAGCTTTAAAACAAAGCTTTTTAAATCAAAGAAAAAAAGCTTTGCAAATCATAAAGGGAAAAAGGACATACTCTATTGCAATTATATATGTTTGTTAATAAAGCGACAAAATCAACATATTAACATCTTTATTTTCATCTCTTTTGTTTATTATTTGTGCCTCTTTGTACTTGAATTTTTATAAGGATAGTGTTAATATTATGTCAGGCACAAAGTCCCGGTGATTTTTGTGCAAAGCTGCTTTAGGCGGCAATAAAAAGTACAAGATTTTTGAGGAGGTTTTTCCAATGAATAAGTACATTGAGAGAGTTTTAGCCGACACAAAGGCTAAAAATGCAAACGAGCCCGAGTTTTTACAGACTGTTGAGGAGGTTCTTTCTTCTCTTGAGCCTGTTATCAACGCACATCCTGAGTATGAGAAGGCAGCCCTTCTTGAGCGTATGGTAGAGCCTGAGCGCACAGTCGAGTTCAGAGTAACTTGGATGGATGACAACGGCGAATGGCACGTTAACCGCGGTTATCGTGTACAGTACAACGCAGCACTCGGACCCTATAAGGGCGGTATCCGTTTTGACCCCTCTGTTAACCTTTCTATCGTAAAATTCCTGGGCTTTGAGCAGGTATTCAAGGATGCTATGACAGGCCTTCCCATCGGCGGAGCTAAGGGCGGTTCCGACTTTGACCCCCGCGGTCGTTCCGATGCAGAGGTTATGCGTTTCTGCCAGGCATTCATGACAGAGCTTTATCGCCACATCGGTCAGGATATTGACTGCCCCGCAGGTGACCTGGGTGTAGGCGGCCGTGAAATCGGCTATATGTACGGTCAGTATCGCCGCATCGTCGGTGCAGCTGAATTTGGCGCAGTTTCCGGTAAGGCTGTTTGCACAGGTGGTTCTATCCTTCGTCCTGAGGCAACAGGCTTCGGCGCTGTTTACTATCTTGTAGAGGCTCTCAAGCATGACGGAGAAGACATCAAGGGCAAGAGAATCGCTATGTCCGGCTACGGCAACGTGGGCTGGGGAATTATGAAGAAGTGCCACCAGCTGGGTGCAAAGGTTCTTTACTTTGCCGGTCCTGATGGTTACATCCATGATCCCGATGGTGTAGATACAGAAGAAAAGCTCAACTTTATTCTTGAAATGAGAGCTAAGGATCCTATGCACTGCAAGCCCTATGCTGAAAAGTTTGGCTGTGAGTTTGTTCCCAATGAAAAGTGCTGGGGCGTTAAGGATGTAGATATCTACATGCCTGCTGCTACACAGAATGATGTAAACTTGGAATCTGCTAAGAAGATTGCAGAATCCGGAGTTAAGTACTACATAGAAGTTGCCAATATGCCTACAACAAATGAGGCTCTTGAATTCTTAAAGAGCCAGAAGCATATGGTTGTTGCTCCTTCTAAGGCTGTTAATGCCGGCGGTGTTTCTGTTTCCGAGCTTGAAATGGCTCAGAATGCAGAGCGTCTTTACTGGTCTGCCGAAGAGGTTGATGCAAAGCTTCAGACAATCATGAAGAATATTTACAACAACTCTGTCGAAGTGGCAGAGAGATATGGCTTGGGATATGACCTTGTTGCCGGTGCTAACATTGTTGGCTTCCAGAAGGTTGCTGATGCTATGATGGCTCAGGGAATTTTCTAAGTTTTAATATCAGCTTAATCTGTGAGGTCGGGTTTTCCCGGCCTCATTTTTGTGTACACATATATGCTTTCTATAAGGTGGAGCCTATTTAAAATAGAAATGGAATGGTTTTAATTTATCTGCTTTTGTGGTAAAATCAAATACAAAGCGCAAGGGGGAGTAGTTTATGCTGTATTCAGTCGGTGTTGATTTAGGCGGAACCAATATTAGCTTTGGAGTTGTAGATGAAAATTACAAGCTTGTAGAAAAAGCATCTGTCAAAACGCCTTTTGGAAAGGACGGAGCATTTTTTGCAGAGCTTATGGCAAATGAAATAAGAAAACTGTGCAGCTGCTGCCATATAGAGACAAATCAACTTAAATGGGTGGGGGTAGGAGCACCGGGTCATGTGGATTCGGATACAGGTGATATAATATTTGCCTGCAACATAGAAATCTCAAATTTCCCTATGGCTAAAGTTCTTGAGGAAAAAACAGGCTGCAAGGTTTATATGGGAAATGATGCAAATGCAGCAGCCTTAGGTGAGGCGCTTGCAGGCGCAGCAACAGCAAGCAAATCCTCAGTTACAATAACCTTGGGAACCGGAATAGGCATGGGAATAGTAGATAAGGGCAAAATAATTACCGGATGCCATTACTGCGCAGGTGAAGTGGGACATATGGTTATTGCTGTAAACGGCAGACAGTGCAAATGCGGAAGAAGGGGCTGCTTTGAAACATATGCATCTGCCACAGGACTTATTGTCAGCACAAGGGAGGCCATGCTGAAAGACAAAGACAGTATCCTATGGCGGCTAAGCAATGGCTCTTTGGATAATGTAACAGGGAAAACTGCGTTTGACGGAAAAAAAGCAGGGGACATGACTGCCAAAAGAGTGGTCGATGAATATATATATTACTTATCCTGCGGAATTACAAATATTGTCAATCTCTTGGAGCCGGAAATAGTGTGCATTGGCGGAGGAATAAGTGAGCAGGGCGAAGAGCTTATAGGTCCGTTGAGGAAATTGGTCAAAGATGAACAATACAGCCGCATTGAAAGGACAAGCAGCATAGTAAAGGCTGCCTTGGGAAATGATGCAGGGCTTATTGGCGCAGCACTTTTAGGCTATCAAAGCTGATTTCCCTTTTAAACTTTGTAAGAAATATTCACTTTTAGATTGGGCACAAGTGTGCGTATGCGACACTTTGCAGACAATTATGGCACAGCTTAATATAAGCGCAGGGAAAGTAAGGGTATTAAGGTCGGCACAATAAATTTTTCAAGCTGCTCCATACCAAAAATATGCAAACTATTTTGTTGAATTTAGAGAAATTTTGCAATTATCTATAAAAAAGGAAATTATAATTTTTGCAAAATAATATATTATGCTTTCTTTTTAAAAAGAAATATGATAGAATGGAAGCGTATTTTATGTATAGAATTTTTGCGTCAATGTACAGACTTTTTGAAACTTGTGTCAGATAAGGGATAAAAATAATTATTTGGAGGTTTTTTATGTATAATTTGGAGCAGTGCATTTTTGTAACCAATAATGATCGAGTTGCCTTAAAATTTAAAGACAGAGCAAAGGATGTAATATTTTTGGAAGGATACAGAGAGGTGCTTATCAAATCCAGAGATCTTATTTATGCCGGACATAAGCTTCTGACACATCCGCAGGCCTCAAGCTTAAAACCAAATCAAACCCCATATCGGTCCGTTCTTTTGTACGGTGAAAAAGCATCGCTTGACGAAGAATCGGTTATGCTGATTGAAAAAGCAATAGAAAATTTTGATAAATGGCAGGATATCCGCAAAACCCCCGAGTATAATCCTAAAATAGCTGATGACTATAAAACCATTGACCTTTCTGTGATAGAAAATATTATTCCAAAACTATAAGGATTGCATATTATTATGTTTGTTGAAATTACTGAAAATGTATTACACACCCCCTGCAAAAATCTAAAGCGAAAGGACTATGTTGAAAAGGCATCTGAAATTATTGAAGCTGAGGGCATAGAGGCTGTGAGCATCCGACGCATCGCAAAGGAACTCAAATGCTCGACTACGGCAATGTATCGGCATTTTGACAATTTGAACGAATTGCTGTTCTATGCTCAGTTAAGTGCGCTGAACACATATATATATAATCTTCAAAAGAGAGCCTCCTCTTGGAAATCAATTTGGGATACCCATTTTGACATCTGGGAATTTTATTCTGATCAGGCTTTCAGAAAGCCTGAGGCTTTTGAGCTGATTTTTTACCAAAACATGAATAAAGATCTGGGCTCTGCACTTAAAGAATATTATGAAATGTTTCCGGAGGCTGTTTTTAACCTCACGCCTGTTGTAAAGGATATGCTGGAAATTCCCGGATTTTATGAGCGGGACTGGCACATTGTGCAGCAGATAGTCGAACAGGGATATTTAAGCGAAGAAAGCGGGCGAAAGGTCAATCATATAGAGTGCAATCTTTTCCTCGGATATTTTAAATATGTGCAGGAGACGAACATCAGAGAAGAAGAAATTCCGGCTTTGGTCGATAGGTTTATGAGCGAAATAAAAGAAATAGTACATCTTTATGTTTCCGCTGAAGCTAAAAAATAAATTTAACAGTTTTTTATTTATGAAAAGTCTACTATTTAACAGGTAAATAGTGGGCTTTTTGCATATTCTATTATAGATAATGCCGATATAGGTGACTAATTTGTGAACAAAGCAACCAAATTTTACAAATAGAACAAATTTTCTATTGATTATCGCGATAACTTGTGATATATTTGACACAAAGGTTATCGCGATAATCAAAGCAAGAGTAATATTATGAGACTTTATTTTCCTAAAAGGCTGCAAGCCTAAAAAAAGGAGGTACAAATTCATGAAGTTGGAATTAGGTAAAATCTTCATCAAGGATATTAAGTTCAGCGACAGAACTTATGTTGAAAACGGAATTCTATACGTGAATAAAAGCGAAGTGGAAGCCCTTGTCCTTGAGGATGATAAATTGGCTTCCTGCCACCTTGAAATTGCAAGGCCGGGTGAATCTGTTCGTATCACTCCGGTAAAAGATGTTATAGAGCCTCGTGTAAAGGTTTCCGGCGGCGGAGAGATTTTCCCCGGCGTAATCGGGAAGGTAAGCCCAACTGTGGGAAGCGGCAGAACAAATGCTTTGGATGGCTGCTGCGTTGTAACAGTCGGCAAGATTGTAGGCTTCCAGGAAGGCGTTATTGATATGAGCGGTCCTGCAGCTGACTATTGCCCCTTCTCCAAGACCTGCAATCTCTGTGTTGTTATGGAGCCGAACGGTGAATTGGAGACACATGTTTATGAAAAATCTGCACGTTTAGCAGGCCTTAAGGTTGCTGCATATCTCGGTCAGGCAGCAAAGCAGTTAGAGCCTGACGAAATTGAAACATTTGAAACAAAGCCTATTTTTGAACAGGCTGCCATGTATCCGAATCTTCCTAAGGTTGGTTATATCCATATGCTTCAGTCTCAGGGACTGCTTCATGATACATACTATTATGGTGTAGATGCAAAGCAGATAGTCCCCACTATCATGTATCCTACTGAGATTATGGATGGAGCTATTGTATCAGGCAACTGTGTTGCTCCCTGCGATAAGGTTACAACCTTCCATCATTTCCACAACCCTGTTATCGAGGACTGCTACAAGCACCACGGAAAAGATATCAATTTTATGGGCGTTATACTCACCAATGAAAATGTATTTTTGGCAGATAAGGAACGCCATTCCGATATGGTGGCAAAGCTTTGCCAGTGGATGCAGCTAGATGGTGTGCTTATAACTGAAGAGGGATACGGCAACCCTGACACTGACTTGATGATGAATTGTCACAAGGTAGAGCTTGCAGGTACAAAGGTAGTTCTTATAACTGATGAATTTCCCGGTAAGGACGGCAAGTCTCAGTCCTTGGCAGACACCTGTAAGGAAGCGGATGCGCTTGCTTCTTGCGGACAGGGAAATGCTACATTACAGTTCCCCGCAATGGAGCACGTTATCGGCACACAGGATTACATCGAGATGCAGATTGGCGGTTGGGCAGGATGCGTGAATCCTGATGGAAGCTTTGAGGCAGAACTTCAAATTATAATTGCTTCAACCATTGCCAATGGATACAATCGTCTTGCTGCAAGAGGCTACTAATTTAGAAAGGGGACGTCATCATGGCTAAATTTAAAGTAGTACATTATATAAATCAGTTTTTCGCCGGTTTAGGCGGCGAGGACAAGGCAGATCTCTGCCCCGAAATTCATGAATCGGTTTTAGGACCGGGCGCTGCTTTGGAAAAAGCTTTGGGAGAGGATTATCAGATAGTTGCAACTGTTGTGTGCGGTGATAACTATTTTGGCGAAAATTTGGAAAAAGCTACTGATACTATTATTAAGATGCTCGAGCAATATAAACCGGATGTATTTGTTGCAGGACCTGCATTTAATGCCGGACGTTACGGAGTTGCCTGCGGAACCATCTGCAAGGCAGTAGAGGATCGTTTGGGAATTCCTGCAGTAACAGGAATGTATGTAGAAAATCCCGGTGTTGATATGTTCCGAAAGGACATTGTTATTGTTGAAACCGGAAATTCTGCTGCAAAAATGGGAAATGCTATTCCGGTTATTGCCTCTCTTGTAAAAAAGATGGCAAATAAAGAAGAAATTCTCGGACCTAAGGAAGAAGGATATATTGAAAGAGGCATTCGCGTAAATTACTTTGCAGATAAGCGCGGATCTGAAAGAGCGATTGAAATGCTTGTCAAGAAGCTCAGTGGCGAAAAGTTCGATACAGACCTTCCCATGCCGGTATTTGATCGCGTAGAGCCGGCTGCACCGATTAAGGATATTAAAAAGGCTAAAATTGCAGTAGTTACATCAGGAGGTATAGTTCCTCAGGGCAACCCCGACCACATTGAATCCTCCAATGCCACCAAGTGGGGCAAGTATGATATCAGCGGTATGGACAGGCTTTCACCTGATGAATTTACAACAATTCACGGCGGTTATGACAGACAGTTTGCCATGCAGAATCCCAATGTGGTTGTTCCTTTGGATGCGCTGCGCCAGCTGGAAAAGGAAGGAGAATTCGGCGAGCTGGTCAACTATTTCTGCGCTACAACCGGTACCGGTACTGCGACAGCATCAGCTGCAAAATTTGGTTCTGAAATAGGAAAAATGTTCATTGATGAGCACGTGGATGGCGTAATTCTTGTCTCTACCTGAGGAACCTGCACTCGTTGCGGCGCAACGATGGTTAAGGGCATCGAAAAGTATGGTATCCCCGTAGTACACATGGCAACAGTAGTTCCGATTTCCCTCACAATAGGTGCCAATAGAATTATTCCAGGAGTAGGTATTCCTTATCCGATAGCAGATCCGCTTCAAGGGGAAAAAGACAGCTACAAGCTGCGCTTGAAAATGGTAAGAAAAGCTTTGGAAGCTCTGCAGACCCCAGTGACAGAGCAGACTGTTTTCTAAACAGAATTTTCCAAGCTTAATGGCCTGCAAAAAGCCGCTGCGACAATATCAATGTAAGCAGCGGCTTTTATATACACCTCTGGATTTTTCGAAAGGTGGTACTATAATGACAGAAAAAAATTTGGATAATAAAGTAAGCTTTAGCCGTGTTTTGATTCTTGCCGGCGCTGTGATAGCCTTTACAATAGGTTCAGGCTTTGCCACAGGACAGGAAATCATTCAGTATTATACAGCATACGGTGCAAAGGGAATTTTAACAGTAATATTATTTGCAGTATTCTTCATTTATTACAATTACAATTTTGCTAAGGTGGGAGCGGAGCAAAAATTTGAAAAAGGCAATGATATCTACAAATATTATTGCGGCAACAAGATAGGAACATTTATGGATTATTATTCCACATTGTTCTGCTACATGTCCTTTTTTGTTATGGTAGGAGGAGCTGCCTCCACTTTAAATCAGCAGTATAATCTGCCATTGTGGGTAGGAGCTGTGATATTGGTATCCTTGAGTATTTTGTCTACTGTCGGCGGACTTAATTCTTTGGTAGACAAAATAGGAATAGTTGGACCTGTTATTGTTGTGTTCTGTGTTTCTATTGGAGTTATCACCATATTCAAGGACTATTCACATCTTTCAGATGGCTTGAAAATTGTAGAATCGGGCGCATTTGCAGGAGCAACAGAGACAGAAACTATAAAAAATGCCGGACCTAACTGGTTTGTTTCAGCCTTATCATATGCCGGATTTGTTCTGTTGTGGTTTGCCAGCTTTACAACAGCTTTGGGCGCTCAGAACAAAAAGAAAGATTTGTTGTTAGGAATTTATGCAGGCACAGCAGCTATCTGCATTGCAATTGTGCTCATTATGTTATCACAGATAGCTAACATCAATGAGACAGGTCTGTCCAATTCTTCAATACATATATGGAATGCAGATATACCCAATCTTATTTTGGCAGAACGAATTTGGAAGCCGCTGTCTTCAGTGTTTGCTATTGTTGTGTTTGCCGGAATATACACCACCGCGGTGCCTCTTTTATACAATCCCATCGCCAGATTTGCAAAGGAAGGAACACCTCAATTCCGCTGGCTCACTGTTATACTTGGCATCACCGGTTTGGTTGTAGGTCTATATCTTCCTTTCAAAGTTCTTGTAAACATTATATATGTGCTCAATGGATATGTTGGCGCTGTCCTCATTCTGTTTATGCTTAGAAGAAACTATTTGGATTGGAAGGAAAGGCGCAAAAATGCCTAACCCTCAATCATAAGCTAATAGCTTTTATAAATTTAAAATCATCTTTTTTTTATAAACCCCACCTAAAAAGTCCGGGAAAAATGAACATATTTGTTTTAAAACAGCAGGTTCATGAATTTTCCGGACTTTTTCTGTTCTTTAATAAGGCTATTTGTTAATAAGTTTTTTGTCTATGGTCGGTGTAAGTTTAAATTAAATGGAGAAGCAAAAGGTTAAGCAGCCACTTACAGCAAGCTGCTTAACCTTTAAAATTTAGATGAGAAAATATATGTCAAATACGATTTACGAAGCATTTGAAATATCAATACAGGCATTTCTTTTTAAAACTTATTGCTGCAGCCTTCTGCAAAACCATTTATGAAAGTTTTTCAGAGCTGAATTTCACTGTTACTGCAAACACAGCTTCATGATCTGGTTCTGTGTTTTCATAGTAGTCCATGAGTTCCTCAATGGAGCTGCGTAATATGCAGCTGATAGAGTTCTTGCTTGAAAAAATCTGAAGGGCGACAGGTATTTCCTCTTGGCAGACAATGCTGTGCCTGTCAGACAGTGTCATTCCAGAATATCCTAAAGACTCAAGATCCTCAAAATTTTCTGAGGATTTTCTTGAAGATGAGCTTGTGCCTTGTGAGTTCTGGAAAGAAATTCTTGTTTCCTTGTAAAGCTTATCATAAAAAAAACCGATTCTGCCTTTAGGCTCGCTTAAAGCTAATTTATCCTTAAAATAAACATCCCATTTTCCGTCTGTAAGTTTGTAACCGGTTATTTCCAAGCTTTTTATGGTATCATCAACAACAAAATCATATATTTTATTCGTATCATCAATATTAAAAAGGGAAGCTATATTGGATTCCTGTTCTGAAAGCGCTGCTTTTTCAATATACATCTGTGGAGAGTCTGTATTTTGATTTTTGCAGGCTGCAAACATTAAAAGTGTTAATGTAAGTGCAAACAATGATGTTATCCTTTTCATATGCATATACACATCCTGACCATTTCAATTTTATATACTCTGATTATTCTGATTTTACTCTAAAACCATTTAATTGTAAAGGATTAGTGCACAAAAATATTTTTAATTCATACAATGTATTGAGCGCAAAAGAATTTTATGTACAAGGAGGAACTTCATATGGCACAAAACAGTGAAAACTGCTCTAACGGTTTGGGCTGTACGCCTAAAAATATCCGTGAAGCTGTGTGCATAGATACACGGAGAATTTATGATGCTTGCAGCGACAAAGACTGCATACAAGCTCTGCAAGTCTATTTTACATCTAAAGATCAAGCGACAATTGATGCTGCTTCAAGCATCAAGGTAAAGAGCGCAGAGGTTCTGGGAGCATATTTTGACACAGAGCCGGTGGCATTCAACAATGGCTTTTACTCTGTTGATATCACATTTTTCTTCAGGATAAAGGTGGCGGCTTATCAAAATCCTGCGGCGCCTCCCACTATGGTTTACGGACTTTCTGTATTTACAAAAAAGGTTATTTTGTTTGGAAGCGACGCTCCTGCCAAAGTATTTACTGAGAACAAGCAAATTATAGACAGCGAATACACCAAGCCCGATGTAAATATTGAAGTGGTTGACCCTATGGTGCTCGCCTTCAAATATACTGATGTCCCCGACAATCAGAATGAACAGAATTTTATTCCGCCGGCAGGAATAGCAGCACTTTTCGATTCTTCTTTTGAAGGGGTAATACCTAAAAAAATCATTACAGTGGATCTTGGACTTTTTTCCATTGTGCAGATGATCAGAAATGTTCAGGTGATGGTGCCTATCTACGGATTCTGTATCCCGGATAAGCAATGTGAGCCTATAACTCCTGTGGAGGACCCCTGCGAATTGTTTTCAAAAATATGCTTCCCCACAGAAGATTTTTTCCCGCCTAAATTGGGAGAAAAGTGCGAATAAACAATAAATGAAGGACCTGTTTACCGAGCAGGTCCTTTATTCATGCCAACAGAAGTTTTTTAAGCTTTCATCGTATTTGCAGACTGTAAAAAGAGGCGTATATTATTGCAGGCAAAAAGGGAAGTAAAATTATATAATAAAACATATTTTTTGTAAATGATAAAAATTAACAAAAAATATGTTGACACATCGACATATATGTTATATAATAAAAAACTGAATCATAATGGGGAAATGTTCTGCGTTATGTATTAGCATAACACAAGAGTGATAAAAAATCAACATGAAATTTTCTCATTGATTGTAGGCCTTTTTAGCAAATATAGACAAGCGAATGGAGTGAGCATAACTAATGTTGAAGGTGAAGTCCGTCAACCTTGGCAAGAATGTCAGAAAGAGTTACTCAAAAATCGAATCAGTTCTGGAAATGCCCAATCTGATTGAGGTTCAGAAAAACTCTTATCGATGGTTCCTTGAGGAAGGTCTTAAGGAAGTATTCGAAGATGTTTCCGGTATTACCGATTATCAGGGTAATATGGTTCTTGACTTTATTGACTATCATTTGGATGAGAACCCCAAGTTTACCATTGAGGAATGCAAGGAGAGGGATGCAACATATGCAACTCGTCTCGTTGTAACCACCAGACTTAAGAAAAAGAGCGGTGAAATTCAACAGAGCGGCGATGATAAGGATACCGAAATTTATATGGGCGATTTCCCTATAATGACAGACAGCGGTACATTTATCATAAATGGTGCTGAGCGTGTTATAGTATCTCAGCTGGTGCGTTCACCCGGTGTTTATTATGCAAAAAATCGTGACAAAAGCGGCAGACAGCTTTACTTTACCACAGTAATTCCCAACAGGGGCGCATGGCTGGAGTATGAGACGGATTCCAACGGGATTTTCTGGGTGAGAATAGACAAAAACAGAAAGCTTCCTGTCACAACATTTATCAGAGCACTGGATGCTTTCGCAAATGGATCTGTTGGAACTGATGAGCAGATCATGGAGCTTTTTGGAAGCAATGAGCTTTTAAGAAATACACTTGAAAAGGATACAATTAAAACTGTAAGTGAAGCCCTTCAGGAGGTTTACAGAAAGCTTCGTCCGGGAGAGCCCCCTACGGTTGACTCGGCAAAGAGCCACTTAAATTCGCTGTTCTTCGATGCCAGACGCTATGATATGTCAAGGGTCGGCAGATATAAATACAATAAAAAGCTAGCTATCGGTTTAAGAATTGCAGACCATGAGGTCGCTGCTCCAATCATTGATCCCATGACAGGCGAGGTGCTCTTTGAAGAGGGTGCTGTGCTTTCAAGAGAAGATGCGATCAAGGTGGAGAGAGCCGGAGTTGACAGTGTTTATATCAAGGTTAGAGATAACGTGATAAAGGTTATTTCCAACGGTATGGTTGATATAAAGGATTTTGTCAATTTCCCTCAAATAGAGAAAATCTGCAAAGAAAAGGTAAGATTTTCTGTTCTCAAGGAAATCCTTGAGGAGTATGGCAGCAATGAGGATCAGCTTATCATGGAGATCATGAGAAGAATAGATGACCTCATTCCTAAGCATATCATTGTAGATGATATATTTGCTACCATAGGATATCTGTGCAATCTTTCTGAGGGTGTGGGCACAGAGGATGATATCGACCATTTGGGCAACAGAAGGATTCGCTCTGTGGGCGAGCTTTTGCAGAATCAATTCAGAATCGGCTTCTCCAGAATGGAGAGAGTCATCAAGGAAAGAATGGCTACCCAGAGCCAGGACGAAAACAAGGTTACAGCTGCTTCACTTATAAATATAAGGCCTGTTGTTGCTGCTATCAAGGAATTTTTCGGCTCATCTCCTCTTTCACAGTTTATGGATCAGACCAATCCTTTGGCTGAGCTTACACACAAAAGAAGGCTTTCTGCATTGGGACCCGGAGGTCTTTCCCGTGATCGTGCAGGATTTGAGGTAAGAGACGTTCATTACAGCCACTATGGAAGAATGTGTCCTATTGAGACACCTGAAGGACCTAATATCGGCCTTATTTCATACCTTGCATCTTTTGCAAGAATCAATGAATACGGATTTATTGAGGCGCCTTACAGAAAGGTTATAAAGGGCAAGGGCAAGGTACTTAACGATGTTGAGTACATGACAGCCGATGTAGAGGATGAATACATCGTTGCTCAGGCCAACGAGCCCTTGGATGAAAACGGCTGCTTTGTAAGAAAAATGGTTGCAGCAAGATACAGGGATTCAATTCTCGAAGTTGACAGAGACGACGTAGATTATATGGATATCTCTCCCAGAATGGTGGTGTCGGTTGCGACAGCATCAATTCCGTTCTTGGAGAACGATGACGCAAACCGTGCGCTTATGGGATCGAATATGCAAAGGCAGGCTGTTCCTCTTCTTAAGACAGAATCTCCTATTGTGGGAACAGGTATGGAGTATAAGGCTGCTGTCGATTCAGGCGTTGTTGTGCTTGCAAAGGAAGATGGTGTAGTCAAGAGGGTCGATGCAAGAAATATTGTAATTACAGACAAGCAGGGCATTGATCATAATTACAGGCTCATAAAGTTCCTCAGATCAAATCAGGGAACATGCGTGAACCAAAGGCCTATTGTAGAAGTAGGAGAAGAGATACACGCAGGAGATGTGCTTGCAGATGGTCCGGCAACCTCTAACGGAGAGATTGCATTGGGCAAAAATATGCTCATCGGCTTCATGACATGGGAAGGCTACAACTACGAGGACGCAGTTTTAATCAATGAAAAGCTTGTAAAGGAAGATACATTTACATCTATTCATATAGAGGAATATGAGCTGGAATCAAGAGATACAAAGCTGGGACCTGAGGAGATCACAAGAGATATCCCCAATGTTGGTGAGGATGCTCTCAAGGAATTGGATGAGAGAGGAATCATCAGAGTTGGTGCAGAGGTGAGAGCCGGAGATATTCTTGTCGGCAAGGTAACTCCTAAGGGAGAAACTGAGCTGAATGCTGAGGAAAGGCTTTTGAGAGCTATCTTTGGTGAAAAGGCAAGAGAAGTGAGAGACACATCCTTGAAGGTTCCCCACGGCGAGTATGGCATTGTAGTAGATGTCAAGAAATTTACAAGAGATACCTGCAAGGAGCTGGCTCCCGGAGTCAATGAAGTGGTAAGGTGCTATATAGCTCAAAAGAGAAAGATATCTGTGGGAGATAAAATGGCAGGCCGTCACGGAAACAAGGGCGTTGTTTCCAGAGTTCTTCCTCAGGAGGATATGCCCTATCTTCCCGGAGGCCGTCCCTTGGACATTGTTCTTAATCCCTTGGGCGTTCCTTCTCGTATGAACATCGGACAGGTTCTTGAGGTTCATTTGGGAAGAGCAGCACAGGAATTGGGCTTTAAGGTTATGACACCTGTTTTTGATGGTGCTAAAGAATCTGATATAAGAGACGCCTTAAGAGAAGCCGGGCTGCGTGAGGATGGCAAGACAATTCTTTATGATGGCAGAACAGGTGAGCAGTTTGATAATCCTGTAACAGTGGGAATTATGTATTACCTCAAGCTTCATCACCTTGTTGATGATAAAATCCATGCCCGTTCCACAGGACCTTACTCTTTGGTAACTCAGCAGCCGTTGGGCGGTAAGGCTCAGTTCGGCGGTCAGAGATTCGGTGAGATGGAGGTTTGGGCCTTGGAGGCATACGGTGCAGCCTATACTCTTCAGGAAATTCTTACTGTCAAGTCCGACGATGTTGTGGGAAGAGTAAAGACATTCGAGTCCATTGTAAAGGGCAAAAATGTTCCTAAGCCCGGCATCCCCGAGTCCTTCAAGGTTCTCATCAAGGAGCTGCAGTCCTTGGCGCTGGATGTGAGAGTTCTGGATAAGGACAACAATGAGATTGATCTCAAGCAGAATTTTGATGATGATGACAATATGGGACTTACACCTGTAATTGACGATGATATGTTTACTGCAAAGGCTGATTCTGAGCAGGAATTCAATGAAAGAGGCTTCAGTGTGGAGCAGGCTCCCGAATTGGATGAGGAGCTTTCTGAATTCAGCGATTTTGGCCTTGATGGTATAAACGACGATGACATTTTAGATATGAATGATTAATTTACGGAGGGATAGCAGTTGGAATTCAATACTTTTGAATCTATAAAGATCGGTTTGGCTTCCCCCGAGCAGATTCGCTCATGGTCTTACGGAGAAGTTAAGAAGCCTGAAACTATTAACTACCGTACACTCAAGCCCGAAAGGGATGGTCTTTTCTGTGAGAGGATTTTCGGACCTACAAAGGACTGGGAATGCTATTGCGGAAGATACAAAAGAATCCGTTATAAGGGAAAGATCTGCGAACGCTGCGGTGTTGAAGTGACCCGCGCCAAGGTGCGAAGAGAGAGGATGGGCCACATAGAGCTGGCAGCTCCTGTTTCACACATCTGGTATTTCAAGGGAACATCCTCCAGAATGGGACTTTTGCTGAATATGTCCCCCCGTCTTTTGGAAAAAGTTCTTTACTTTGCAGCTTATGTTGTAATCGACCCAAAGAAAACAAATCTTAAAAAATATTCTCTTCTTTCCGAGAAAGAGTACAACGAGTATCGTGAGGCTTATGGAGATGACTTCGATGCAGGAATGGGTGCAGAAGCAATAAAGAAGCTTTTGCAGGACCTTGATCTTGATGAGCTTTCTGAGGAGATAAAGGAAGAGCTTAAAAAGGCAAGCGGCCAAAAGAGAGCAAAGCTTTTAAAGCGCATGGAGGTTGTTGAGGCTTTCAGAGCCAGCGGAAATAAGCCGGAATGGATGATTTTGGATACAATTTCAGTCATTCCTCCGGAATTGCGTCCAATGGTTCAGTTAGATGGCGGAAGATTTGCAACAAGCGACCTTAACGATTTATACAGACGTGTTATAAACAGAAACAATCGTCTCAAAAAGCTTCTTGAGCTGAGAGCGCCTGATATAATCGTGCGGAATGAAAAGAGAATGCTTCAGGAGGCTGTCGATGCTCTTATTGATAACGGCAGAAGGGGCAGACCTGTCACAGGACCTAACAATCGCCCCTTGAAGTCTCTTTCTGATATGCTCAAGGGCAAGCAGGGAAGATTCAGACAAAACCTTTTGGGCAAGAGAGTTGACTACTCCGGCCGTTCGGTTATAGTTGTAGGCCCCGAGCTTAAAATGTATCAGTGCGGTCTTCCTAAGGAGATGGCTTTAGAGCTTTTCAAGCCGTTTGTAATGAAGAGACTGGTAGATCAGAAGGTGGCTACCAACATTAAAAATGCAAGAAAGATGGTGGAGAGAGGACAGCTCAAGGAGGTTTGGGATGCGCTTGAAATTGTGATCAAGGATCATCCTGTGCTTCTCAACCGTGCGCCTACACTTCACCGCTTGGGAATTCAGGCATTTGAGCCTGTGCTTGTAGAGGGTAAAGCTCTCAAGCTTCACCCATTGGCCTGCACCGCTTATAATGCTGACTTTGACGGCGACCAGATGGCGGTTCACCTTCCTCTTTCTGCTGAGGCGCAGGCAGAAGCAAGATTCCTGATGCTTGCTGCAAACAATCTCTTAAAGCCCTCAGACGGAAGACCTGTAACAGTGCCTACACAGGACATGGTTCTGGGCTCTTACTACCTTACAATGGTCAGGGAGAATGAGAAGGGAGCAGGCAACTGCTATAAGGATTTCAACGAGGCGCTGATGTCCTATGATGCAAAATGCGTAGGGCTTCATGCTCCTATAAAGGTTCGCCACACAATCACATGGAATGGCGAAGAATATACAAGGCTCATAGAGACAACAGTGGGAAGGATTATATTCAACAATCCTATTCCTCAGGATTTGGGATATATAAAGAGGGATTGTCTTGACAATATGTTCCCCTTGGAGGTTTCCTTCCTTGTAAAGAAGAAGCAGCTTGCTGACATCATCGACCGCTGCATAAGAAAGCACGGAACAACAAAGACCTCTGAGGTTTTGGATAAGGTCAAGGCTCAGGGCTATAAGTATTCCACATTGAGCGGAATTACGGTTGCAGTCTGCGACGCTGTTATTCCTCAGGAAAAGGCAGACCTTCTCAAGGAAGCCGAGGATAAGATAGAGGATATAAGAAGAAGATATAACCGTGGATTTATTTCTGACGAAATCCGCTATGAAAAGGTTGTAAAGACCTGGAATGAAACAACATCCAAGGTTAAGGATGCGCTTCAGGCCTGCTTTACTGAGGATAACCCCATATTCATGATGGCTGATTCCGGAGCCCGTGGCTCTATGGACCAGATCGGACAGCTTGCCGGAATGAGAGGACTTATTGCCAACACATCCGGACGTGCGATAGAATTGCCCATCAAGGCGAACTACCGTGAGGGCCTGACAGTGCTTGAATACTTCAACTCTGCAAGAGGTGCCAGAAAAGGTCTTGCTGATACAGCATTAAGAACAGCGGACTCCGGCTATTTAACACGCCGTCTTGTAGACGTTTCTCAGGATGTTATCATCCGTGAGGATGATTGCGGAACACATGATGGAATTATGGCTGTTCCGATCATTGATTCAGGAAGAACCATTGAAAGCCTGAAGGAAAGACTTGTGGGAAGATATCTTGCTGATAATCTTTATGACAAGGAGACAGGCGAGCTTATAATGGGCACAGACAGCATGATAACTGTTGAGGATGCCGAAAAGATAGTAGAGGCCGGATATGAGCAGGTTAAGATAAGATCCATTCTGACCTGCCGCTCCAAGGATGGTGTATGCGCAAGATGCTATGGTGCAAACCTGGCAAACGGCCAGCCTGTGGGAATAGGTGAAGCAGTTGGAATAATTGCGGCACAATCTATCGGTGAACCCGGTACACAGCTTACAATGAGAACATTCCACACCGGCGGTATTGCCTCTGCTGCGGATATTACACAAGGTCTTCCCAGAGTTGAGGAGCTGTTTGAGGCAAGAAAGCCCAAAAACGCAGCAATCATCAGCCATCTTTCCGGCGTTGTTTCTTATGAAAAGGACGATAAGGGCAGCGAAATGGTGGTTGTAACTGATGGCAGCGGCGAGCAATTCAGAAAACAGGTCATCTATGGTTCCACCAGAAACTACGAAGAAGGCGACTATGTATCAAAGGGAGATTTCCTCACAGAGGGCTCAGCAGAGCCTGCCGAGGTGCTTGAGGTCAGCGGAGAAAACGCAGTTCAGGATTACCTTATCAAGGAAGTTCAGAGGGTGTACAGAAATCAGGGTGTTGATATCAACGACAAGCACATTGAGGTTATTGTCCGCCAGATGATGAGAAAGGTAAAAATTGACGAATCCGGAGATACGGACTTTATTCCCGGAATGCAGGAAGACAAGACGCATTTCTTAAAGGTGAACGAGGATATGGCAAAGCAGGCTAAGGAAGAGGGAAGGGAGTTTACACCCGCCACCTCAATCCCAACACTTTTGGGAATTACCAAGGCTTCTTTAGTAACAGAATCCTTTATGTCAGCTGCATCTTTCCAGGAGACAACAAGAGTTCTTACCGAAGCGGCTATAAAGGGCAAGGTTGACCCGCTGCTGGGACTTAAAGAAAATGTAATCATCGGTAAGCTTGTACCTGCCGGAACAGGCACTGTTGAATATGATTCCATAGTTGTTGATGACAGTCCCTCCTATTTAGTGGAAAATCCCAACTAATTCGTATCTTTTTACAAAAAAAGCAAAAATAATTGTTGACAATATCACTCAAAGGTGATAGTATTACAAATTGAGTGGTGTCACTCGTTTTCTAAGAGAGGTTCAGGTCACTGAGCCTCTTTGGAAATAAATAAATATAAGAGAAAGGAGATAAACTTAAATGCCAACCTTTAACCAGTTAGTAAGAAAGGGCAGAGAAGAAGTTGAGAAGAAATCCACAGCTCCTGCGCTTCTTAAAGGATGGAACTCTTTAAAGCGTTCTGCCATCAGCCAGAATTCTCCCCAAAAGCGTGGAGTTTGCACAGCTATCAGAACAGCTACACCTAAGAAGCCTAACTCTGCATTGAGAAAGATCGCAAGAGTTCGTCTTTCCAACGGAATTGAAGCAACTGCTTATATCCCCGGTATTGGCCACAATCTTCAGGAGCACTCGGTTGTTCTTATTCGTGGCGGACGTGTTAAGGACCTCCCCGGTGTTCGTTATCACATCATCAGAGGTACACTTGATACTCAGGGCGTAGCTAAGCGTATGCAGGCTCGCTCCAAGTACGGTGCGAAGAGACCTAAGGCCGGTGCTGCGAAGTAATTAAAGGTTTTAAAGAGGCTACATTTTGTAGTGGCATGGTTTATCTTTTGATAAATGCCTCTGCATAAGGCCCGCGAAACTTTATATTTCGAGTACCAATGATTTCATTAATTATGAAGGAGGGAAGAGAAGTGCCAAGAAGAGGTAATATTGTCAAGCGTGATGTTTTACCCGATCCTCTGTACGGATCCAAAATGGTCACAAGACTCATCAACAACATCATGTATGACGGAAAAAAAGGCGTAGCGCAGAAGATTGTCTACGGCGCATTTGATATTGTAAAGGAAAAGACAGGAAAGGAGCCTCTTGAAGCTTTTGATGAAGCTTTAGAGAATATCATGCCTGTTTTAGAGGTAAAGGCTCGTCGTGTCGGCGGTGCAACATACCAGGTTCCTATGGAGGTTAGACCTGCAAGAAGACAGACTTTAGGCTTGAGATGGTTGACAACCTACTCCAGAAATCGTTCTGAGAGAACAATGCAGGAGAGACTTGCCGGAGAGATCATGGATGCCATGAAGTCCACCGGCGGTGCATGCAAGAAGCGCGAAGACACTCACAAGATGGCTGAAGCCAACAAGGCTTTTGCACATTTCAGATGGTAGTCTTTGTTATTTAGTTTAGGAGGATATTATGCCAAGAGATGTCTCGCTTGAAATGACCAGAAACATCGGCATTATGGCGCATATCGACGCAGGCAAGACAACAACAACTGAGCGTATTTTGTTCTACACCGGTGTTAATCACAAAATCGGTGAGACACATGATGGTTCTGCAACAATGGACTGGATGGCTCAGGAGCAGGAGAGAGGTATCACAATTACCTCTGCTGCTACAACTTGTCACTGGAAAGAGCACAGAATCAACATCATTGATACCCCCGGACACGTTGACTTCACAGTTGAGGTTGAGCGTTCTTTGAGAGTATTGGATGGTTCTGTTACAGTTCTTTGCGCCAAGGGCGGTGTTGAGCCTCAGTCTGAAACCGTTTGGCGTCAGGCTGATAAATATAAGGTTCCCAGAATGGCTTATGTAAATAAGATGGATATAATGGGTGCTGATTTCTTTAATGTTGTAAAGATGATGCACGATCGTCTCAAGTGCAATGCCGTTCCTGTTCAGATTCCCATTGGAGCTGAGCAGTTCTTTAAAGGACTTGTAGACCTTCTTGAAATGAAGGCTTATGTGTATTATGATGATAAGGGCACTGATATTCGTGTAGAGGAAATTCCCGAGGAAGTCAAGGAAGTTGCCGAGGAATATCACAGCAAGCTTATCGAATCTGTGGCTGAGCTTGATGAGGAGCTGATGGAAAAATACCTTGCTGATGAGGAGATAACCATTGAAGAGCTCAAGAGAGTTATCAGAAAGGCAACAATCGACAACGATATGGTTCCTGTATTCTGCGGCACATCTTATAAGAATAAGGGTGTTCAGAAGCTTTTGGATGGTATTGTTGATTATATGCCTTCTCCTCTTGATATTCCCCACATCAAGGGAATCAACCCTGAGACAGAACAGGAAGAGGAGAGACCCTCTTCTGATTCTGAGCCCTTTGCAGCATTGGCATTCAAGATTGCCGTTGACCCGTTTGTTGGTAAGCTGGCATTCTTCAGAGTTTATTCCGGTGTTGCCAAGGCAGGTGCCACAGTTTACAACTCTGTTAAGGATCAGAATGAAAGATTGGGAAGAATCCTTCAGATGCACGCAAATCACAGACAGGATCTGGATGAAGTTTATGCCGGTGATATTGCAGCAGCTGTCGGTCTTAAAAATACCACAACAGGTGATACCCTTTGTGATCCCAAGCATCCTATAATTCTTGAGTCTATGGAGTTCCCCGAGCCTGTTATCAGTGTTGCCATTGAGCCTAAAACAAAGGCAGGTCAGGAGAAGATGGGTATTGCTTTGGCAAAGCTTGCTGAAGAGGATCCCACATTCAAGACCTATACAGACGAAGAAACCGGACAGACCATCATCGCCGGCATGGGCGAGCTTCACCTTGAGATCATCGTAGACAGACTTCTCCGTGAGTTCAGGGTTGAGGCAAATGTAGGTAAGCCTCAGGTTGCTTATAAGGAAACCATCAGAAAGCCTGCTGACGTTGATATGAAATATGCGCGTCAGTCCGGTGGTAAGGGTCAGTACGGTCATGTAAAGATCAAGGTTGAACCCAATGAATCCGGCAAGGGTTATGAGTTTATCAACAGCATTGTCGGCGGTGCTATTCCCAAGGAATATATCCCGGCTGTCGATGCAGGTATTCAGGGCGCTATGCAGGCCGGTGTGCTCGCAGGCTATCCTGTTGTTGATGTGAAGGTAACACTTTATGATGGTTCCTATCATGAGGTCGATTCCTCTGAAATGGCATTCAAGATTGCCGGTTCTATGGCATTCAAGGAAGCTATGAGAAAGGGAGATCCTGCAATTTTAGAGCCTATCACAAAGGTTGCAGTTATTGTTCCTGAGGAGTATATGGGCGATGTTATCGGCGATATCAACTCCAGACGTGGTCAGATTCAGGGCATGGATGACAGATTCGGTGCAAAGCAGATCGATTGCTATGTTCCTCTTTCTGAAATGTTCGGATATGCAACAGATCTCCGTTCAAAGTCTCAGGGACGCGGTCAGTATTCTATGGAGCCCTCTCACTATGTAGAGCTTCCTAAGAGTATTGCTGAAAAGATTATCGAGGGAAGAACAAAGAAGTAATTTTTTTACCTTTTTTGTTGCAATTCTCTTAATATATTGATACAATATATTTAATTTTAAAATCACTATTTTTCTTTAAAAAAGGGAGGATTTTCACAATGGCAAAGGCAAAATTTGAAAGAACCAAGCCCCATGTTAACATTGGTACCATTGGCCACGTTGACCATGGTAAGACAACACTTACAGCTGCTATCACAAAGACTCTTTCTTTGAGAGGCGGCGCTGAGTACTCCGCTTATGATATGATCGATAAGGCTCCTGAAGAGAGAGAGCGTGGAATTACAATCAACACATCTCACGTTGAGTATGAGACAGACAATCGTCACTATGCTCACGTTGACTGCCCCGGACATGCTGACTATGTTAAGAACATGATCACCGGTGCTGCTCAGATGGATGGTGCTATCCTCGTTGTTTCTTCTGCTGACGGCCCCATGCCTCAGACAAGAGAGCACATCCTTCTCGCTCGTCAGGTAGGTGTTCCCAAGATTGTTGTATTTATGAACAAGGTTGACCAGGTTGACGATCCCGAGCTTCTCGAGTTAGTTGAAATGGAAATCAGAGACCTTCTCAGCGAGTACGAGTTCCCCGGCGATGATACTCCTATCATCAAGGGTTCTGCTCTTCAGGTTCTTGAGTCCAACTCCAATGACCTCAATGATCCCGTTTACAAGCCCATCTTAGACCTCATGGCTGCTGTTGATGACTACATCCCCACACCTGAGAGAAAGGCTGATCAGCCCTTCCTTATGCCTGTTGAGGACGTATTCACAATCACAGGACGTGGTACAGTTGCTACTGGTAGAGTAGAGCGTGGACAGATCAAGACAGGTGAGGAAGTTGAGATCATCGGTCTTACAGAGGAAAGAAGAAAGACTGTTGTTACAGGTCTTGAAATGTTCAGAAAGACTCTGGACTATGCAGAGGCCGGAGACAACGTAGGTGCTCTTCTCCGTGGTATCCAGAGAACAGAAATCGAAAGAGGACAGGTTCTCTGCAAGCCCGGCACAATTCACCCCCACACAAAGTTCCGTGGACAGGTTTACGTTCTTAAGCAGTCTGAGGGCGGCCGTCATACACCTTTCTTTGACAATTACAGACCTCAGTTCTATTTCAGAACAACTGACGTTACAGGTGTTATCTCTCTTCCCGAAGGAACAGAGATGTGCATGCCTGGAGATAACGTAGAGATGGATGTTGAGCTTATCACTCCTATCGCTATTGAGCAGGGACTCCGTTTCGCTATCCGTGAAGGCGGAAGAACAGTTGGTTCCGGCGTTGTTATCGCTATCAACGAATAATTTAAGCTTATCTTAAATATTTTAGACACTCAGATTTATTTCTGAGTGTCTTTTTGTATGCAGGAAACTGCCTATACTAAATGTTGGGGTAATCAAATAGAGCCTTGCTAAAAATAAAAAGGCAGAGCACATTTGCCAAACTCCTTCAAAATGAAATTGTACTCTATCACAAACAGAGGACAAAATATTTTCTGCAAGAATTTTGCATAGATAGGTTATTTTCCTGGCCCTATTATAAATGAAACAAAAGATTTGTTTTGAATTCTTTAGTTATAGATGAATTTTAAGCTAAAAAGAGCAAGGCAGATTGGCAGTATTTTATCTATCAAAATGCGAATAACATCTGATATTAACAGCAATGGATATTTTAAATGATAGAAAATGTGATAGCACAGCTTAAATATATGCCCAAGAAAAACAGGGGAAGAGTTCAATTATAATATAAGCATCTTTTTGCAAAATTTGCTCGCAGCAGGATGGCAAGGCCGGCTGCATCATATTTTGTATTTTATGTATTTTGGGACGCAGCATTTATAATATGGATAAGGCGAGAAAAATTTTCAAATAAAATTAAAGATATATTTCGCTAAATATATCTTTAACGAAATATATCTTTTGAAAATGGCAGAAAGGAAAGGGGATAGGTGCAATCAAAATAAAAAGCACAACCGACAATAAAGCAGGAAACCTTAAAAAAGATTTCCTGCCACAGCTGTCGGTATAAGCGGTGTTGTTTGGTTTTGTGAACTGGGGGCAAAGCCAATTCATTTTGACTGTTATCTATCTTTGCTGACTTTATTGTATATCAAGGTTTATAATTCCTTATGTCGGAATTTAACAATGCTTGCTGAGACACAAGCTGCAAGCAAGGCTAAAGATAAAAAAATTGAAATGTGATATGCCTCTGTAATCCTTCCACCGGCAATTTCATTTATTTGAATAACAGGGCTGTATTTCAAAATTCCTGCTGCATTTTCATAAAATTTATTTGTAAAGACTACAATTATAATGGCAGAAGCGATGGATGTCCCCATAGCAATAACGCCTTTTTCCAGCAATACAGAGAATAAAAAGAAAAAGGAAAATATTCCTAGATATAACGGCAGCGGTTTTATAAATGAGATAAGGAGTGCTTGCAGCACCTTTAGGTAGGAGGTTTCGACGCCTTGGACAATAGCTGCAGCAAGGGTTGATATCATAGGATAGAACAGCAGCAGCAATGTGCAGCCACCAATATAATGGAGAAATTTTGCACATATAATTGCTGTTCTTGTATAGCCGTTTGAAATATAGCGGCGCAGCATTCCGTTTGAAAAATCATCAGTCACAATAATCGCACTATAAATTCCGCAGGATAATATCGGAACCATACTATCCTTGGCTAAGCTTGTAAGTGCAGCTTCAGCACTGTTATAGCTGCCGGTAAAAATTGACACACCACTGCAAGCTGATAGAACACCTATAATAATCAATAAGTAATAGGAGTGTGTAAATTTAAACCACTCAGCTTTTAACATTCCCTTCATTGTTTTTCCCCCTTTGCATAGATCAGCATGATCTCATCAATAGATGCCGGATCAATTACAGCTTTAGGATACCTCTTTTTGGCAGCGTCTCTGTTGCCAACCAACACTTCCCATTCATAATCCTGTTTGCGATAGGCAATAATTTCGCTTTTGTCAATAGCCTCAAATTGAGCTGCACCACATCGAATAATACCGTATTTATATTTCAATTCATCCTTTGATTTGCTGAATACCACTCTGCCGCCATGAATAAAGATGATATAATCTGCAACCTTCTCCAAGTCGCTTGTAATGTGAGATGACACCAAAATGGAATGTCTTTCATCCTGCACAAATTCCAAAAATATATCCAAGATATCATCCCGCACAACCGGGTCAAGCCCACCGGTCGCTTCATCTAAAATAAGAAGGTCAGAGCCGTGCGATAAAGATACTGCTATGGCCAATTTCATTTTCATTCCTTTTGAAAATGCTTTAATTTTTTTATTTAATGGCAAGGACAGCTTTTTTAACAGGGAAATATATTTGTTCTTATCCCACAAAGGATAAATATTGTGCAAAAGGCAGCCTAATTTTTGAGGTGTGAGGGCTTCTGAAAAATTATTCCCGTCAAACACCACTCCAATTTGATTCCTGATGGCAAAATCGATATCCCGGTCTTGCTTTCCAAAAATTGTTATGTGTCCTGCATCCTTTTTAATTAAGCCAAGTATGGCTTTTATTGTGGTGCTTTTTCCTGCACCGTTTTCTCCAATCAGTCCTACGATTGTGCCTCTGGGAACATCAAATGTCACATCATCCAAAACAAAGTCTCTGTATCTTTTTGTTAATCCATTTACACTTAAAGCGATATCATTCATCATCATTCCTCCTCATAAAACAGTCTCAAAAGCTCTACCAGCTTTTCGATGGAAATACCGCTTGTTCTGCCTATTTCTGCGGCTTCTTGCAAATGTTCCTCTGCGATACGCTGCTGCTCCTCTTGATAAAATTCTTTATTTTGTGCAGAAACGAAGCTTCCTCTGCCAACTGTGGTTTCAATAAAACCGTCTCTTTGTAAATCTTCATACGCTTTTTGTACGGTGATGACACTTACATGAATTGACTTTGCCAATGCCCGCATAGAGGGAATTGCAGCTCCTGCCTGCAATTCTCCGCTCATTATCATAGCTTTAATTTGTGAAGTGATTTGCTCATAAATCGGCTTATTGGCGTTATTGCTTATGATGATTTCCGTTTTTCTCACCTTACCCTCTATAATGTACTTAATGCACAGGTACATTATATTCAATTTTCTTTTTGTTGTCAATGGCTTAATTAAAAATTACAGAACAAATAAGTCAAAAAAGCAAGGGGGATAGCTAACAACTTGTTTTGCTTCTTTACCGCAGATAAACATTTGCATCCAAATTATCTTTTTTGGAATTTGCATAATATATTTATTTGCTGCTTGGCAAAGTATACTTAAATTTACATAAGGTAGCTCTTTTATAATACCCAGCTTGCAATTTTGCTTCAGCATAAAGAAAAGGCAGGCACATGGTTATCTTCATGTGTCTGCCCTTAGTTTAGACTTTTATTAAATCGGCGCTGTAATTTTTATTGAAACTTTCAATTATGCACTAATCATTGTTAAAACCAAAGTTTTTAAGCTGTATTTCGCTGTCGCGCCAGCCCTCCTTGATTCTTACAAAACATTTAAGATTCACCTTAATTCCAAGGAAATCCTCAATATCCATTCTTGCCTTTGTGGAAATATTTTTCAGCATATTTCCGCCCTTGCCTATTATTATACCTTTGTGACTTTCCTTTTCACATACAATGCAGGCTTCAATATCCATTATTTCCTGTGATTCTCTCTGACGCATTTTTTCAATCATAACAGCTGTTCCATGAGGTATCTCTTCTCTTAAATTCATGAGAAGCTTTTCCCTTATTATTTCAGCTGCTATGGCTCTTTCGGGCATATCGGTAAGTGCATCATCATCAAAGAAGTGATGTCCGGTTACACTGTGCTTTCTCACTTCACTTAAAAAATCATCCACACCTTCGCCTGTTAGTGCGCAGACAGGTACAACCGCATCAAATTTGCAAAGGGAGCTTACCAAAGCTATTTTCTTCAAAAGCTTTTCCTTATCAACAAGTGTATCTATTTTATTGATAACAAGTATAACAGGCAGGGAAGAGGATTTAAGACTTTCAATAAGAGCTTTTTCTACATCATTTAAGTCACCATGCCACTCTATAACCAGTGCCACAACATCTGCACCTGCAATTGACTGCTTTGCTTCTTTAACCATATAGCTTCCCAGCTTTGACTTTGGAGTGTGCAGTCCCGGTGTATCTATGAATACATACTGAAGCTCACCTTCTGTAAGTATTCCGGTTATGCGATTTCTTGTGGTCTGAGGCTTATTTGTTACAATGGCGATTTTTTCTCCCATAATGCAATTCATAAGTGAAGATTTGCCCACATTTGCTTTTCCCATTATGGAAACGAATACATTTTTTGTCATCTGTAAATTTCCTTACATTATATTTTTTTGGTAAATGTTTCATCTCTGGAAAGGCCTAAATCCTGAAGGATTGCTTCCTCTTTTTCACGCATTATCCTTTCCTCAAGACCACCATTTTCATGGTCATAGCCCAAAAGGTGGAGCATGGAATGAACGGTGAGAAAGCCTACCTCTCTTTGAAGGGAATGCCCATAGGCCTTAGCCTGTTCAACGGCTCTTTCCATAGAAATAACAATATCTCCCAGAATACAGGCGTTTGTTTCGGCATTTATTTCATATTCTCCGTTTTCTCCCATAGGGAAGGAGAGTACATCGGTTGCAGTATCTTTATTTCTGTAAGAAGAATTCAAATCACGAATACTTTTGTCATCTGTAAAGCTCACGCTTATTTCGGCCGGTTCGGGAAATTTTTCATGATTCAAAACAGCATTACAACATCTCTTCACCAGCATCCTAGTTCCCGTGGGTATCTTCACTTTTTTTTGCTTATTGGTTATAAAAATCTTTGCGGCTGCCATTTTATACACTCCCATTATTTTTTGTGATGATTGGTGTTGCTATTGTAGTATTTTTCATATGCCTTTATGATTTCTTGTATGATATGATGCCTTATTACATCTTTCTCCGTCAAACGGATTTGCTCTATGCCTTCTATGTTTTTTAAAATCTTCAAAGCCTCTATAAGTCCTGATTTTTTATCAGGAAGGTCTATCTGAGTAATATCTCCGGTTATAACCGCCTTTGAATTCTGACCTAATCTTGTAAGAAGCATTTTCATCTGCTCGGGTGTAGTATTTTGGGCCTCATCCAATATAATGAAGGAATCATCTAAAGTTCTTCCTCTCATGTAAGCCAGAGGAGCCACCTCAATATTGCCCTTTTCAAGATATCTTTGAAAATTTTCAGGCCCCAGCATATCAAAAAGTGCATCATATAAGGGCCTTAAATAGGGGTCCACCTTGTTTTGCAGATCTCCGGGCAAAAATCCAAGCTTTTCGCCTGCTTCAACAGCAGGCCTTGTAAGGATTATCCTGTTTATATCATGGTTTCTGAATGCTTTGACAGCCATTGCCACCGCAAGATAAGTTTTTCCTGTTCCGGCAGGTCCCACACCAAATGTGATTGTGTTCGTTTTTATTGCACCTATATATTTTCGCTGTCCTATGGTTTTTGCTTTAAGTGGTCTGCCCTTGGCAGTTATGCAGATAACATCTGAGGTGAAGTTGAAGAGTTCCTCCTGCTGCCCCTCTTTCACAAAACTTATGACATACCTGATATTCTGCTCATTCAGCGCTTCACCTTTATTCAATATATTGAAAAGTCCTTTTATTGCATCGCATGCCAGCGGAACATTTTCTTCACTTCCGGTTACCTTTATATCATCTCCCCGCAGGATAACTGTAACGCCCAGCTCTTGCTCAATCAGCCTGATATTGGTATCAAAATTTCCAAAAAGAGCCAATGTGTGTTCCATCCGTTCAGTTTCAACGAATTGTTCGATCATTTCATTCCACCTTTTACATATTTATTAGTATTATACTATAAATTTTTCCTTTTGTCATAAAAATTATTAGAATTTTCTATTTTTATTATAGTTTGTGAAGTTTTGCAAATTGTTGTTTCAATAAGAATATATATGGGTTATTTTGTAAATAAAGGCTAAAATTCTCTTATTACAGCAATATCCTTTATATAATCAATATCATAGGTAACATAAAGAAAGTTTCCGTCCTCTTTTTCGGTTGTCTTGCTGGATATTAGTTTTATACAATCCAGCTCCTTTGTTCTTTTTTCAAAAATATCCTCAGCTTTTTTTTGCATCTGTGCTCGATTGTATGTAATGGTGTTATACTTTACAGGCTGCATTATCTCCTTTACTATACTTATATTGTCAAAAAAAGGCAGGTCAATTCGTTTTTGGCTTAATTGGATTGTTTCACCCTTTCCCTTTGGACTAAGCAGAAAATTTCTGTCACCTAAAATAAATCTGTATTGAGAAAAGCTTTTTTCTGTTGGAACAGGCAGCTTTTCCTTTTTGGGCACAGCAGCAGTGATGCTTTGGCTGCACAGTGCGTAAACCTTTCCTGTTGAGTAAACGCATCTGATGCCGCCATATTGGTCAACCATAGTGCCTGATACCAAAATATCTCCTTTGCCCACCGTGTCTCCCTTTTGGCACAGAGACTGACCGTTTCTTATTTCCATATATACTATATGTCCATCACATTCTGCAATGATATCAGAATGTTTTTCTTTGCTGAATTCTTTTGGCGGCGGATTTTCTTTTTCACTTGTTTCCACCATCAACTTACAGCCCTTTATGTTCAGACTGTCCCATGCCAGCTTGTTTTCCAATATCATAAGCTTTCTTTGTGCATTTTTTACATCTATACTGCTGCTTTTTACCCCTTTCTTTATTCCCAGACTTTCAAGACAAGAGAGTATCTCTGTCTTTAAAGCGGGGTTTTCGGTGTTTACATTTATTATCCATATTCTTGAGGTGAGAAAGCTGAGCAAGATAAGAGAGGCTGCAGCCCCCAATAATATTCCGTATCTTTTTTTCAGCTTTGACAGCGAAAAGGGGATACCGTGTTTTTCTGATATCGCAAATTTTGTATTTCTGGATTTTCTCAGATGCTTTATTCTTTTATAGTCCTTTGCGTATGCCTTTGCAGAAATACTTTTATCCTTTGGCACAATGTCCCAAAGTGGTATTTTTTGAATTTTGCAGCTGTTTATTATTCTTTGCGGAAATGAGCCTGTTATTATAAACTTTACATACCCTCTCAGATATCTTAAAAGCTGAAGCATAAGCATATTATTTCACCCTCACAAAGTTCAAAGCCCTTATGTTACCCTTTACAGCTATGGCATCATTGTCTATAAAGCTTATTATAAGATTGGAGCCTTCAATGCTTATCTGAATACCACGTACATTTACCTTTATTTTGCTGCTGCTGTATTCCAAAATGCTGTTGCTGCCACATAATAGAAGTTCGTTTGTGCCATCCATTTGAAAAAAAGGCTTATCAAAGTCTGTGTTCTCAGGTATTTTTATAAGTGACTCTAATTTTTTTATCAAAACATTCACCTCTTATAAATGATTATGAAAGTGAGAGTATATATTTGACAAACCTTTTATATTTATTTTAAAGAGGTGATTTGATTTGTTGGTTAAAAGTCTGCTTATCTGTTTTTTGAGTTTTATACTTATTTATGACCCTGCAATAGCAATCGAAAGCTTTAAAGAAAGCTATGAACTCATAATAAACATACTTCTGCCATCCATGCTGCCTTTTATGATAATTTCCCAGCTGGTGGTTTTAACAGACGTAAAGAATATTGCGGCGCTTTTGATGAAGGCGGTATTTAGAATTTTTAACCTGCCTTCTGATTTAGCGGCCTTTTTCATCTGCTCCATAATAGGGGGGTATCCCACAGGAATAAAATCGCTTTCTGCAAGCTTAAGAAATAACAGCATAAGCGAAGATACGGTTAAAGAGTATATTCCTTTTTTAATAAATGCCGGACCCGGATTTGTGGTTGTTGCTGTGGGAAAGGTGATGTTTGGCTCTTTGAAGCTGGGTGTGATATTATATATTTCTCAGATTACTGCCTCTCTTGTTATAGGTAAGCTTCTCATGAAAAAGGAAAAATATGTTGTCACCAATTCTAAAAAAGGGATGAGGTTTTCACAGGCGCTGGTCATATCAGTAAATGATTCATCAGAAGCTATGCTGACAATCAGCGGCTACATATTGTTTTTCTCCCTGATCACATCTGTGCTGGAAGGAATTTTTGGGGATTTTTTGCCCAGCAGACTTTTATCCTCAATTATGGAGGTGACAAACGGATGCAAAATAGCCTCCGGCATGAGTAAAGGATATTTGCTGGCTTCATTTTTGATAAGCTTTTCAGGTCTATCCAGCATTTATCAGATAAAGTCCATAGCATATAAGGATAAATTAAATCTGGAAAAAATTATCCCCATAAAGCTTTTTGAGGGAATTTTGGCATCGGCAATCACATTTTTGCTTGTAAAGCTGTTTCCCATTACACAAATGGCAGCATCCATTAACACACCTCCTTTATGCACATATTCACCAAACAGACTGATGGAAATTATACTTATTGGTATGATGTTCTCGCAAATATTTGTCAGTACAGATTTTTCCGGGGCATAAGCTGTTGTTCTTTTATTTATAATATGGTAGAATAAATTGTCGAAGGAAGTGATATTTTAGTGATATTCAAAAGTGATTTTTTCAGCAGCAATATAGAGCCTGCCTGTGAATATTGCGTTCATGGGGAGCTTTCAAGGGACAAAAAAACAGTCCTTTGCATAAAAAAAGGAGTGGTCGCTCCATATTACAGCTGTTCAAAGTACAAGTATGAAATAACCAAAAGAACACCTAAGCCGCAAGTAAAAATGCGAAATTATGATGATGAGGACTTCAGTCTTTAAAGGAGAATTATGAGGATTTTTAAAAAAGCAGCTTCTTTAGCTTTGGCTCTGGCAGTATTTTTTTCTTTTTCCCAAAATGTATCATTTGCAGATGGTGAAAGCAAACCTGTAAAAGCCTTTATGGTAAATTCACTTAATAATCTGGATTTTCCATCCCAAAGCAACTTATCCTTGAGAGCAATAAACAACGAAATAGAGGATATACTTTCCTTTGCAAAAGCAAATGATTTCAATTCTGTTATTTTAGAGGTACGACCGGATGACGGCTGCCTTTATAAGTCAGATGTATATCCCACATCTGACTTTTGGCTTAAAGAAAAGGGAAAATTCAGTTTTTATGACCTTTCCAAGGATTTTATCAAAAAGGCAAAGAAAGAGGGCATAGATGTCTATGCACTTATAAATTTGGGCTTTCCGGATTTTTTGGCCGAATATCCACAAGAGGAAATAGATAAAAATCTTGAGGACTTAGCATCTCTCAAGGAAAGATATAATTTTTCAGGTGTTGTATTAAAAAATATTCCGGCAGTAAAGGACATGGATTACGCAAAATTCCTTGAGGACTTCAAGGGCGCTTTGGGAGATCTTCCATTGGGAGTTTTATATTTTCCAAGCAAGTATCTGGAGGCTGACGGGGATATTATTTTGCAGAATTCGGATTTTATAATTCCGGTTTTGGAAGATGAGCTTACATTCAGAGACAATGATGGGTATATAGCGGTTCTTAAAGAAATGCAGAGCAAAAACCCCAATGTAATCCCTTTTTCGGATTTTAAGGGTGTAGAGGGTGTCAGCCCTAAGCTGTCATCAAAGCATTATGCAGCTGTGAAAAACGGGTTTGACAGCTTTGTTTTTGACAACTATACAGCTTTAAGAGACAACAGTAATATGCAGTTTGCGCTTGTTTCTACTGTAAATGGTATGAAGGAGCCAATGGACAAACTGAATATAGGTTACAATCCTGTAAAGCAATTTGGCATTACACGTCCGATCAAGCCTATTTCTACGCCATATTCCACATATTTTATTATGGGAACCTCCGATCCGGGTACACCAATATATTTTAACGGACAGCAGGTGGAAAGATACAGCGAGGACGGGCTTTTCGGAGTGAAGGTAAATCTGTCCTTAGGCAGTAACAGCTTCACCTTTTCACAGGGCCAGGTCACAAAAACTGTCAATATAACACGCACCTCACCGTCGGATGAAAAAGCCGGTCTTATAAATAAGATTACAAAAGCTTTTCCTGCCGACAATGCCATATTCAAAAATAATCAAGAGGAAACCATAAGCTGCATCGCTCCGGCAGGCGGTCAGGTGTACGCTATTGTTGACGGAAAGACAGTTGCATTAGAGCAAAGCGCCTCTGCTCAGAAAGGTGTGCCTGCACTATATAAGGGCAGTGTTACATTAAACGGCGTAACCTCTGAGGAGGTGCGCTCATTGGGAAATATAACATATTATCTAACCTTTGACGGCGCAGCCACAAGCTATACTTCAAAGGGCAAGCTGTATCTGAAGGGTGACAATGCAAGGGCAAAAATCAAAACAAAGCTGATTTTTGCCAATGTTCTCACACCGGATTTAAAATTCGGAGATTTCAAAGCAATATATAAAGAGGGCACAACTGAAGAGACCGTCGGCATGACATTTGCAAATAACGATTGGTATTACGAGCTTAGATCAGGCGGATTCATAAAGGCTTCAGATGTTGAGGTCATCGAATCTGAAAAAAATGACAAGGAACTTAAGTTTTCTGAAATCAGCTTTGAAAGTGAAAAGAACAAGGAGATAATCAGGCTAAAGGGTATAAGCGGTATCCCTTACTGCTTTATTGAGCAGGAGGATAAAACTACGAACTTGGAGCTTTACGGAAGCTTTTCAGATTCAAGCGCAGCAGAAATGGAATCCTATTTAAGCTCTATGGAATCTCAGCTTTATTCTAAAATTACAGCTTCAAAAACTGAGGACAAAATTGTTATGACATTTGTTCCCGGTAAAGAAATATGGGGCTTGGACATTGTCTATGATGGGAATGATACACTGATATTGTCAAGGACAAAGCCGGAATTCACCGATGATGCCAAAAATCCTCTGGGAAATCTTACTATTGTCATAGATCCCGGTCATGGCGGCATAGATTCAGGCGCCTTGGGTGTTTTGGGCACTGATGGACCTATGGAAAAGAACCTCAATCTTTTGAGCGCACAGGTTTTAAGGAAAAGACTGGAGCTTTTAGGAGCCAACGTGGTGCTTACAAGGGAGAATGACGATGAAAATCCATCCCTTTTGGAAAGGGCAAATGCTGCATATGTAAATGATGCTGATATATTCATTTCTCTTCATCACAACAGCATTGCCGAGGCTGCGGACGGAAACAAATTTCACGGCGTGGAGGCATATTATTATGAGGATTTCGGCAAAAAGCTGGCTCAGCTTGTGCCCACCAAAATATCTCAGAACACCTCACAGCGTGATTATAGAAAAACAGAGCAGGCATATTATGTGGTTACCAAAATGCGCTGTGCTCCTGCTATTTTAAATGAAATAGGCTTTGTCCCCAGCCCGTTTGAATATGAGAGAATATGCTCTCCTGATGAAATATTCAAGACGTCAGAGGCAATAGCAGCAGCTATTTTGGAATTTATGCAGTAATATCAAATATAAAAGAAACCGGAGTATAAGGTTTATAAAAGCCTGCAATTAAAATAGGCATGTCTAAAAAGTAAATATTTTCAAAAGAAGGTTGATACAAAAAAGTATCAGCCTTTTTTGTTCTAAAAGCACACCTTGGCTTATATATTTAATTAAAAGGAAGTGGACAGGTTGAAGGAATTTAAAGAATCGTTTTATGAAGCTGTGGAATTGCTGCCAAAGAAACTTTCCGATTGCATAAAGGAAAGCTATGCTGACAACATGCAAATCTTTGAGGTCAGGCTTATAAATGAGTGCAGCCCAATCATCATATCCGACAGGGGAATATTAAGGTCAAGGTGTATAGTTACATCAAAGGACTTGGAGGAAAGTGTGCTGAGACTTACAGGAAACTCATATCACAGCTTCCAAAGAGAGATTGCCCACGGATATATTCCGCTTAAGAACGGTCACAGAGCAGGGCTTGCAGGCACAGCAGTCTATGAAGTGGACAGGGGGATAACAGGTTTGAAAAATATAACGACAGTGGTTTTGAGAATAGCCAATGATGTCAGTCTTAAAAGCAATCCTTTGTTTGATGACCTTTTGAAGTCAGAAATATATTCCGCAATAATTTCAGGCCCCCCTTGCAGCGGTAAAACCACATTTTTAAGAGACACAGCCAAAAGGATGTCCTCTTTGGGCTGTTCGGTTGTTGTTATAGATGAAAGGCAGGAGCTTTTTGCAGGCTTGAAGGAGTGTACAATTGTTAAGGGTGCAGAAAAAGCAAAGGGTATAGAAATGGCTGTAAAAAGCCTTTCACCAAGGCTTTTGATATGCGATGAAATATCAAGTCCAAAGGAAGCCGAAGCTGTTGCAGGGGCATTAAATTCCGGTGTCAGCGTTTTGGCATCCATTCATTCAAAAAGCTATGGGGATTTTAAAAACAAAAAAACCGCACAGCTTTTAACATCCACAAAGGAATTTAAAAAGGTGCTTTTTCTGGCTTCTTTTCCAAATATAGGCAAGATAACAGAAGCGGTGGATTTGATATGAAGGCAGCAGGCTGTACAGCGATTTTGTTTTCTTCGCTTTTATTTGGCTTGAACATGATTTATCTTAAAAAGAAAAATATAGAAGAAATAAAACAAATAATCCTGTTTTTAAGCCAGTTGAAAACATCCTTGGAATTTTCACTGAAATCACCTTTGGAGCTTTTTGAGGATGTAAGGAACAACAAAAATCTTTCTTTCATAGACAGAAGTCTGGAATTGTTCAATAAAGGGTGGCCACTGGAAGATGCCTTTAACTATTCAATCAAGGAGGAGAGATTTATTCAAAAAAGTGAAAAGGAGCTTTTGTGCGCACTTTTTTCTTTCTTTGGGCTTTATGATAAGCAAACACAGGAAAAAAGATTCGATTTTCTTATAAGGGAGTTTGAGCAGCTTCTTTTAAGAAAGGAGGATGAGCTTATAAAAAAAGAACGCTTATATCCGATTTTTACAATATCAATCGGAATCGGAGCAATAATTGTGCTGATATGAGGTGAAAAAATGGGTGTGGATTTGATATTCAAAATTGCTGCCATAGGAATTATAGTTTCGGTTTTAAATCAGGTTCTGGTCAGATCCGGAAGGGAAGAACAGGCTATGCTTACAACTCTGGCAGGTCTTATAGTTGTTTTGATGATGATGATATATGAGATAAGCTCTCTTTTTGAAACAGTCAAAACAGTTTTTAATCTGTAACTATGGATATTATAAAGATATTTTTCTTTGTTTTGACAGTCCTCTTTCTTGTAATAGCCTTGAAAAAGCAAAACAAGGAATTTGCCGTATTTTTGAGCATAGTTGCCTGTTCATTTATTTTGCTTGCATTCGTATCAAAAACAAATGAGCTTTGGCAGCAGCTTACCGCCATTTTTGATTTTGGCGGAATAAATTTTCTTTATGCAGAGGTGATTTTAAAAATAATAGGCATATCATTTTTATCACAGACAGTCAATGACCTTTGCTGTGATGCCAATGAGCACAGCATCGGCAAAAGTTCTATTCTTATGGGAAAAATAACCATACTTATTCTGTGCATACCAATTATACAAGATGCCGTAGAGGCGGTTAAATCTGTGCTGATGCTTTAAAGGTGATGACGTGAAAAGATTTTTGCTTGTGCTCTTGGCTTTTCTGCTTATTTGCCCTTTTTCTCTGACAAGCTTTGCGGTGAATGAAAGTGCGGAAAAAATTATAAAAGGCATAGATATGGGTCAGATTTATGAAAATATACCGGATTATGCCAAAGAAGAAATGAAAATCGTGGGTGTGGATGAGATTTCTGCCGATACCATGAAAAATTTCAAAATAAGCAGCCTTCTCAATAGAGCAGTTTCTTATTTTACAAAGGGATTTTCAGATTTGAAAAGCACATTTCTTATTCTGATATCATTTTGTGCGATTGAAATTTTTATATCTGCCTTCTCGTTTGATAACGATATAAAAAAAGCGGCAGATTTTGCACTCAAGCTGGTGATGGCGGTTTTTTTGCTGAACACCTTTATGGAATTTGTCAGCAAAGCCTATGAGGTTATAAGGGACAGCATACGATTTATGTATTCATTTGTTCCGGTTTTCTGCGGTCTTACATATGCAGGAGGAAAAATCACCTCAGCCAATGCTTTCGGAGGTGTTATGCTTATGCTGTGTGAAATTACAGGAAGAATTATGGAAACAGTGTTTTTACCCTTCTGCACATGCTTTATTGCATTTTCTGTTTCCGCTGCTTTTGCATCATCTGAGCTGCTTGTAAGGGTTTCAAAAATAATAAGCAAAGTTGTTACAACGCTTCTTATCGGTGTATCAGGGGCCTTGGCATTTTTCCTTTCGATTTCAAATCATATGGCAGAGGCAGCAGATACAGCTGCAATAAAAACAGCGGGCTTTTTGGCAGGGACCTTTGTCCCTGTGATAGGCTCGGCGCTTAAAGATGCCGCAGGCTCATTCAGAGGGTGTATGTATATAATACAGGCCTCCTTAGGAAGCTTTGCCATAATAGCAGGCCTGGTGATTTTTCTCCCATCTATAACAGAGCTTTTCCTGTATAAGCTTACATTGAGCCTTACCTCAGCCGTTTTTTCCTCCTCGAAGCAGAAAGAGGAGGCAGAGATTTTAAATTCATTCAAGGGCGCTGTCAATATAATTTTAGCCGCCTTGTTCTTTGTTCTTTTTATAATGGTGATTTCCACGGGAATTGTCATATTTTCAGGTTATGGAGGATAGTTATGGGCATATTTGATAATTTTGCTTCATTCTCGCTTTCCATGTGCTGCTTTTGCATAATTTTAGGAGCTGCAAAGCTTGTTATACCTCAAAATTTCAAATCCTCGATAAATCCTGCACTGGAGCTGATGCTTTTTATCATAATGATCAGTCAGATTAAAAATAATGCAGTCAGCCTGCCGTTTGAGGAATATGCAGAAGCATCATATAATTTTTCTCTCCCTTATAAAGATCTTCAAGAGCAATATATGGAGGCTGAGCTTACAAAAACTGTGGAAGATAATTTGAAGAACAGGGGAATAATCCCATCTGATATCAGAATAGATATTAGTATAGAAAATGATGAAGTTACCATAAATGGATGTCATTTGTCTATAAGAAAGGAGCAAACGGAGGATTTTCTCAAAAAAAAGGAAACACTGGAGAAGGAATTGGGATTTTCCTTTTATCTTACGGGGGAAGAAAATGAGTGATTTAAGCAAAATATTAAAAAACAAATCCGCAGAAAAAGCGCTCATCGTAATAGGGCTTTTAGGAATAGTGCTGTTGGCCTTTCCTCAAAAGGAAAAAGATCATTCTTTGAAAAAGGCTGAAGTCTCCTATTCAAAGCAATATGTCGAGGAAACAGAAAAAAAGCTTGAAAAAACCCTTCAAAAAATAGATGGTGTCGGAAAGGTATCTGTCATGATAACATTGGAAAGCTCTGAAGAGCTGATATATGCACAGAATGAAAAGGAAAGCACGGATATGCAGGACAGTCCCTCATACGATGGTGAAAACCTGAAGAAGGAAAGCAGCAGGAGGGAGAAAACCTATGTTTTTTCAGATTATGGAAAGGACAGAAGTGCATTGAAGATAAGCAGTACAGAGCCTAAAATAAAAGGTGTTATAGTGGTTTGTGAAGGCGGGGGAAACTCTTTGGTCAAAAGCAGGGTGACAGAGGCTTGCAGCGTGGGTTTGGGAATAAGGTACAACAGTATCTTTGTCGCAAAATTAAATTGAATAATTCAGGAGGGAAAATATGAAACTCAAGTTAAATGCAATCATAAGCAAGAAACACATCCTTTTGGCATTTTTGGTGCTGACACTTTCTGTGGCTGTGTTTTTAAACTGGAGCTACAATGATGATGTTTTGAAAACCTCATCAAACGAGGAGGATAAAAACTTCGGAGATGCCCAATTTGTCGATTCCTCATATGAGGGGGAAGCATTTTTCGCAGAGGCAAAACAGACAAGACAGAAAAGCCGTGATGAGGCTGTTATGACGCTGCAGCAGCTTATTGAAAGCAAGGAGGTATCAGCCGAACAGAAGTCAGAGCTTGCACTAAAAACAGCTGATATGGCTGATAAAATAGAAAAGGAAGGAAAGATAGAAAATCTTATAAAGGCAAAGGGCTATGAGGAATGTATGGTATATTATGACGATGAGAGGGTGGATGTTATAGTAAGAACAAGCGGACTGGAAAGCGAGGACGCAGCAAAAATGAAGGACATTATTTTAAAGGAGGTAAGCATCCCTTCAGAAAATATAGCGATAATAGAGGTAAATTAGTGCCGGTATAAAATTTTCACCCGGCATTGCAGCTCCCATATATAAATAATCCATTTAAAATAAACCCCTCGGATAAGTGCACAACTTACATTCCGAGGAGTATTTTTTTGGCTATTTTTAAATTTGACTAAATAAATGCATGAATGTATAATGTACATATGTAGTGAAAAAAATACATTGTAAGCTTGATATCACAACAGCAATTGCATTGGGCATACATATTTATTTAATAAAATATAATATTTTCAAGGGCTGTTAATCTGAGCTTATCTGTGATATAATACTTCACAGATGAATATAATTTTCAAAATTTATTATGGAGGAAGTAATGAATAATATGTTAGAAAATACAAATGGTTCATTGGTTATTTCCCGTGATGTTATTGCCACCATCGCATATGGTGCTGCAAAGGAAGTTAAAGGCGTTGTTGATGTTCTTCCCGTTATGGTGGATATAAAGGGACTGGTTTCAAAGGGAAAGGTTGGCAAGGTGTTTGCTCCTGCCAATGTAAGTCTTGATGATAATACCGCTGAGGTCAACCTCAAGATAATAGTTGATGACAAGGTGAAAATTCCGGCTGTCTGCGCAGAAATTCAGCAGTCCTGCAAGTCGGCAATTCAGAATATGACATCCATCGCAGTTTCTTCTGTAAATGTCCTGGTTGCAGGAATTGACTTTGAGCAGCGAAACGCATAAGGACTATTGGGGGAGAAATTGATGAAAAGAAGAGATGCCAGGATAGAGGCGTTTCAGCTGATTTTTGAAATGGGCTTTAAGGATTATTCTGCCGATGAGCTTGTGGATTTGGCCCAAGAGAGCCGTGATGTCAGCTTTAATAGCTATACAACAAGGCTTGTTCACATTGTTTACAATCACAGGCTTCAGATAGATGAGGTTATAAATAACAATCTGACAAAATGGAAATCCTCCAGGATTCCAAAAACAAATCTTGCCATCTTGAGATTGGCTGTTGCAGAATTGATGTTCATGCCTGATGTCCCTGAAAAGGTCAGCATCAACGAGGCGGTAGAGCTTGCCAAAATTTACGGTACTGAGGATGACAGCTCATTTGTAAATGCTGTGCTGGGCTCTGTTGTGAAGAATAATACCTTTATTAAGGACGAGGAGTAATTCTTTGGAAAAAGAAGCTTTTTTAGGCATTGATACAAGCAATTATACAACCTCCTGCGCCCTGCTTGCATCCGACGGATATTTTAACAGCCGCAGACTGCTGCCTGTTGAGGATGGCAGTTTGGGTTTAAGACAAAGTGAGGCTGTTTTTTCCCATATAAAATCCTTAGGCGGGCTTTTTAAGGAGCTCATGGAGAAAAAAGAGGACTATTCTATAAAAGCGGTAGGGGTTTCAGCCTATCCAAGAGATTGTGACGGCTCATATATGCCGTGCTTTCTTGTGGGGAAAATGGCCGCTGAGTCGATAGCTGCTGCATTGCATATACCTGTGTATTATTTTTCTCATCAGGCAGGACATATAGCTGCAGCTGCCTATTCCGCAGGCTGCACCGACCTTCTAAAGGACAGCTTTGCAGCGTTTCACATCTCAGGCGGAACCACAGAATGTGTGATGGTCAATGACCTTAAATCAGGTGATATAAAAATAATATCCTGCTCAAATGATCTCAATGCAGGTCAGGTTATAGACAGGTGTGCGAATATGCTTTCGCTCTCTTTTCCCGGAGGCAGGCAGATTGATGCTTTGAGCTTAAAAAGCAGAAAAAAATTTAAGAACAGGATAAAAATGCAGGGAGGAAATCCCTGCTTTTCAGGCGTTGAGAATCAATGCAGGGATATGCTTGCAAGAGGCTGTGCACCGTGTGATATAGCTAGGTTCTGCCTTGATTCTGTATCTGATGGCATAAAGGGCATGATAGATTTTGCAAAAACCAATTACCACTGCAAGGAATTTCTCTTTGCAGGCGGAGTTGCGGCAAATACTATACTGAGAAAAGAAATATCAGCCTATTGCAGCGCACATTTTGCCTCATTGGAGCTTTCAGGCGACAACGCTGTGGGAGCTTCCTTTCTGGCAATGAAAAAATTTAAGGAAGAGGTGTGATTTTTGGCTCTTCCAATATTAAGCGTTTCCCAGTTCAACAGATATGTAAAGTCTTTGATAGAATATGATGCAAAGCTCAGGGAAATTTTTGTAAAGGGTGAAATAATCGAATTCAAGGTATCCTTCAGCGGACATGCATACTTTACACTAAAGGATGCCAAGGCTTCCGTCAGGTGCGTCATGTTTTCCAAAAACATGGATTTTCTTAATTTTATACCAGAGGACGGAACAGAGTGTGTAGTGAGAGGCTATGCCGGAATTTATGAGCAATCCGGCTCCTTTATGCTGTATGCGCAGGATATAAACAGGTGCGGCATAGGAGATGGGGCAAAGGAATTAAAAAGCCTCAAAGACAGGTTGGAGGCAGATGGATATTTTAGCAGCTCCCGAAAGAAAAAACTCCCTTTTTTCCCGGGAAAGGTCGGAATTGTGACATCTCTTCAAGGTGCTGCTTTGGGAGATATAAGAAAAACAATACTCTCCAGGTGTCCATGTGTCAGAATGATTATAAGCCCTGCCGCAGTTCAGGGAAATCTCTCTCCCGAATCTATATGCAGGGCTATTGACAGGATTGTTGAGGACGGCTCGTCTGAGGTTCTGATAGTCGGACGCGGCGGAGGAAGTGCAGAGGATCTCAGTGCATTCAATACCGAGGCTGTTGTAAAGGCCATAGCCAAATGCCCTATACCCGTTATAAGTGCAGTAGGCCATGAAAAGGATGTAACCTTGTGTGATTTGGCAGCAGATGCAAGAGCTGCCACACCGACAGCAGCTGCTTGTGCTGCTGTGCCTGATATAAAAGCGCTCACACAGCAGCTTGATGGTCTGCAATCTGCCCTTTTGAAGGAATTCAAATCATCCGTGGAAAAAAGAAGAAGACTTCTCAAAGCCTTAGAGGAAAATAAATATCTGAAAGATACCGGTGTCATTATTTCTGAAAGGCAGGAATATATTGACAGATTAAGTGACAATTTAAACAGCAGCTTTTGGGAAAATATAAACTCAAGGAAAAAGGATCTCTGTATAAAGGCAGAGCTGCTGGAGGCTTATTGTCCGCTGAATATTCTTAAAAGGGGATTTTCTTATGTAGAAAAGGACTCTCAGCCAATCTTTTCAGTCAGCAGGCTTGCGCCGGGTGACGAAATAACAATCAATTTTCATGATGGTAAAATAAAGGCTTGTGTAAAGCCCAATCAAGGAGAAAACAAATGACATATGAAAAGTCAGTTTCCAGAATAGAGGAGATTATAGGCAGGCTTTCTGATGAAAGCATTTCTCTTGAGGCCTCATTAAAGCTTTTTGAAGAGGGCACAGGTCTTCTTTGCGATTGTAAGAAAATGCTCGAAGAGGCAGAAAAAAAGGCGGAAATACTTATGCCGGAGGGAAAATATGAACAGCAACTTTGAAGAGAGACTATCTCAATGCAAAAAACTTACCGAAGCTCGCCTTGAAGAAATTTTTTCCGGCTATGAGCACAAAAATCAGGCTTTGGTATTGGAAGCCATGAAATACAGCCTTTTAAACGGAGGAAAAAGAATCAGGGCATTTCTTGTTATGGAAACAGCCAAAAGCCTTGGCTGCAAGGATGAAAAATCGGTGGATATCGCATGCAGCGTGGAAATGGTGCATGCATATTCACTTATACATGACGATATGCCGTGTATGGATAATGACGATTTCAGAAGGGGTGTGCCAAGCTGCCATAAAAAATTTGGCGAGGGCATAGCCTGCCTTGCAGGTGACGGCTTGCAGACCATGGCATTTGAAAACCTTTCTTCTCAGAGGGTGGTTGATAATTTCGGCTATGAAAAAGCGCTTAAATTTGTAAGGATACTTTCTGAGGGCATAGGCGAAAATGGTATGCTTGGCGGACAGACCATAGATATAAAAAGTGAGGGGATACATCTTTCAAAGGAATGTCACCTTGAGATGGTGCAAATGAAAACCGCCTCTCTTTTGAAGGCATCTGTTGCTTTGGGTGCAGTTTGTGCAGGAAGGGAGGATCTCCTTTCTTTATTGAATGAATATTCTGAAAATCTCGGAATCGCTTTTCAAATAAAGGATGACATTTTGGATATTACAGGAAGTGAACAAAGCCTTGGCAAAAGGGTAAAAAAGGATGATTCTTTGGGCAAAAATACATTTCCTCAAATTTATGGGCTGGAGGAAGCGCAGAGAATGTGCTGTTTATATCACGAAAAAGCTGTCAAGGCACTTAAAGGGATTGACTGTCAATCTGAAATTTTGCTGGAGGCAGGCAGCTATTTGGCTCACAGAAATTATTAGAGAAAGAGAAATGTTATCTCAATGAAATTTATACAGGGAATTTTAGATAATAAAATTATAGTGATATGCTTTATTGCATGGCTTATAGCACAGGTTCTAAAAACACTTCTGGATTTTTTTGTGCACAGGGAATTCAAGCCTGAAAGACTTGTAGGCTCCGGAGGGATGCCCAGCTCACACTCTGCACTGGTTAT
The DNA here is from genome assembly GCA_020024215.1 of Oscillospiraceae bacterium. Classification (GTDB taxonomy): domain Bacteria; phylum Bacillota; class Clostridia; order Oscillospirales; family Ruminococcaceae; genus Yanshouia. The sequence goes on from JAHHUC010000007.1 coordinate 46,106, forward strand.
TTCACTTGTTATTGCTGTGGGAAGGGTGGACGGTGTAGAAAGCACCTATTTTGCAATAAGCTGCGTTCTGGCAGGCATTGTTATTTATGATGCAATGGGTGTGCGACGTGCAGCAGGTGAACAGGCTAAGGTTTTAAATACAATGGTTCTGGATTTTAAAAATATGACGGAATTTTTTAATTCTGTGAAAAAACAGTTTTTAGAGGAAGGAATAAAGGGTTTGGACAAAAGCAGCACGGACTTTCAAAAGGTGCTGAAGGAATATTTGGGACACACCCCTTTAGAGGTTCTGGCAGGCTCCATTATAGGCATACTGGTGGGAGCCTGGTTTCCTATAAATTAGTGGGGGATGATTAAAATTAGCTCTTATTTGTTAGATAGATTGAACACTCCTGATAAGATAAAAAAAGCCACATTCAAGCAATTGAATGTACTGTCCTCTGATATTCGCAAAAGAATAGTTGAGGTTGTTTCAAAAAACGGCGGTCATCTGGCTTCCAATTTGGGTGTGGTGGAGCTGGCCATCGCCTTGCTAAGATGCTTTGATCCGCCTAATGATAAAATTGTTTTTGATGTAGGGCATCAGTGCTATGCATATAAGATGCTTACAGGGCGTCTTGAAGAATTTGCAACAATCAGAACTGAAAATGGTATAAGCGGATATCCTAAAACAAGCGAAAGCCCCTATGATGCTTTTATAGCAGGTCACGCAAGCACCTCTCTTTCTGCTGCGTTCGGGCTTAAGTCAGCTATGACAATAAACGGCAAAAAGGATTTTGTTGTTGCTGTAATAGGCGACGGCGCTTTGACCGGAGGTATGTCCTATGAGGCATTTAACAACATAGGAA